>JBJSYU010000418.1:0-12404 GCA_046089945.1 Candidatus Methylumidiphilus sp. | reverse complement strand
TACCGCGTAAAGCCTCAAGCAAACGGTCAACTTGGGATTCTTCATGGGCGGCGGATAAGGTAATGCGCAGCCTAGCCGTGTCCACCGGCACCGTCGGCGGTCGAATGGCGACGACCAAAAACCCGGATTCAAGCAAAGATTGGCTGGCCTGCAAAGCCGCCGCATTACTGCCGATCAAAACCGGCTGAATTGGCGTAGCTGAATCCATTAAATTCAAACCCAACTGCATCGCGCCCGCCCGAAACCGAGCAATCAACGCCTGTAGTTTCTCGCGCCGCCAAGATTCCTCAATCACCAGCCTCAGGCTCGCCCGCGTCGCGGCGGCGATGGCGGGCGGCAAGGCAGTGGTATAAATATAAGTGCGGGCGCGTTGAATCAAATACTCGATCAAATCCTCGCTGCCGGCCACAAACGCCCCAAATGTGCCAAACGCCTTGCCCAAGGTGCCGACCAACACCGGCACCTGCGCCTGCGTCAAACCGAATTGTTCAATAACACCGCGCCCAGTCGGCCCGACCACGCCCAGCCCGTGCGCATCATCCACCACCAGCCAAGCCTCGGCGTCCGCCGCCACCTGCGCCAAATCCGCCAACGGCGCAATATCGCCGTCCATGCTAAACACGCCGTCGGTGGCAAGCAAACGCCCCGCCGCCGGACAATCCGCCAAACCCGCCCGCACCTCCGCCACATTTCTATGCGCATAGCGTTTCAGCCTCGCCTCAGACAACAACGCGCCATCCAGCAACGACACATGATTCAAACGATCCTCGAATATCCAATCCCCCCGCCCCGCCAACGCCGACAACACGCCCAGATTCGCCATATACCCGGTGGAAAACAACAACGCCCGCGCCCGCCCGGTAAACGCCGCCAACTCCTCCTCCAACGCCTGATGCGCCGGACTATGGCCGGATACTAAATGCGACGCGCCGCTGCCGACAGTATTGGTATTACGCATCGCCGCCAATACCAACGGATGATCGGCAAGGCCAAGATAATCATTGCCGCAAAAATTAACTAACCGCCGCCCGTCCAATTCGCACTCAACACCATTAAGCTTGTTTAGCGTTTTGCGCTGGCGGTATAAGCCTTGGGACTGGAGGTCGGCTAGGTGGGTGGGTAATTCGGCGGGCTTCATCGTGTCTAGGGTTTAACCGAGATTCAAAGGTGCGTGACGAATACCTTAAATAATCACAGCAAGCCCTGCCGCTGGGCTTCCTGCCATACGAACGGCGACATTTTGCGCAAATGCCCCGCGCTAATTTCACCCTGCACATACTCTTGATAATGCTGCGCCCGCATACTTCTATTGCCCGGACTATCCAATTTTAGCCGCTCGATAGTGTCTTCGGCTTCAGCAAGCAACTGGCCGACAATCGCCGGATTGATAAAAACATGTCCGCTAACCAGTTCCAAGCGGAATAAACCAGTCGGCAAGGTAAATGGGTCTAGCACATCATCAAAAGCCAGTTTTCTGCTGTTCATCGCCAGACAGGCCAGCCGGTAATTGCTCCATTCATAGGTCAATCCCGCATTGGCGGACTTGGCGACAAAATGATCCGTCGACGCAGCCCCGATTGCCCGTTCGATATACACGGCAAGATAGGCGCACACACCGGAATAGCTTTTGTGCAAATCATCCAAACACGCTTGCCAATAAGGATGCGGCTTAGTCGCTTTTGGCAAGGGATTGGCCAGAGAAAGCCCTTTCCCCTTTAGCCAAGCCAATCCCGGCTGGCGGACATTACTATCAAAGGTGGGTGGCTCAGGTTGCGGCGTGACAGGAATCATTCCAACCATCCTTTTTTCTCCGAGACAAAACGCCAACGCACCCAAAATGGGTCAGTGTCACCGAGCAATCCTAGCAGTTTTTGATGCAGTTGTTGCGCTTGTTCTGTATTGAAAGTCGCATCGCTCATCGCCAGCGCGGCTTCTTCCAATACCTTTTCAGCCTCCAAAGAACGCCCACTTTTCAAATCAAATGCCTCGCTCATCAACCAGGCAGATGCATCGCCCTGACGTTGGAATTCCCTCCGGGTTAATACCACTTTCGAGTTTTCCAAGTCCAAATCAAACCACGCATCTTGCGTTGGGTCGAAAATCGGTTCGACGGAAGCCATAACCAGTGGTGAATGGGTGGCGGTGATGATTTGGACTTGTGGGAGTATTGGCTCGTTTAAACTACTCCCAAATAGTGCTTTATTTTTACTTGTCCGTAATAGTTCTTTCCTTACCGCTAGCGGCATATTTGCTAATACCTGCATTAGCTCTAGTAAAGATAGGATAATAGACCTTTGCCACTTAGGATGAAGATGGGCCTCTATTTCATCAATCAGAAAAACGATTTGATTGCTGGGTAATTCGCCAATCAAGCCGCTGGCATAGGCATGCTCTCTAAATGTCCATGTTAATAAGTAGGATAAAGCGATGATGCGGCGCACACCGGCAGAAGCAAAAACCACAGGAACCTCTTCGCCAAACGGTGTTTTCAAGGTTGGCATATCTCGCGCATCATCTAGGCTAATCCGCGTCAGTTCACCGACAGCATATTCTTCGCCATCCGATGGCGAAAGTAAGCCAATGATAACTTCTAATGTCCCAAAAATTTCCTTCGATTCTTTTTGCCAAGAAGCCCAATCCCGAATCAAGCCATTGCACAACCATTGGCCTTTATCATCTTGCAAACCATCCCATACTTGTTTGGGACTAAAAACATAAGCCGGTTGCCGATCCTGTATGTCGATATTGCCTTTGGTTTTCCAATAATTCCGCGCTGGGTCCCAGACCGAAAAACTACCATCGACTTGCGCATAAATCACTAAACCGGGGTTGGCAGGACGACCTGCCCGCCCTTTCCAGGCTTGTTCCAGCCGATTAAACTCACTACGGTAGCTTTCTTCACGACCTGATTTAGTCGTGAATGAAAAATCAATCGTAGCTTTTTCTCCGGGTTTTGGCCTCGCCATATAGCCTGATGCCAAATTGGCATTAAGCTCGGCAGGCCAGCGCCGGGTTAATGACCACCATGCAATATCCAACAAGAAACTTTTGCCTAAGCCATTATCGCCTGTCAGAATATTCAAACGGTCGCCAAACTCCAGCGAGAGTTCAGCCGCCGGGCCGACGTTTTTAATTGATAGACGTTTAAGCATACTGTTTTTAGTGGCGTGCCAATGGCTTCAAATCTTGAGGTTAGCGTAGCCCGGCCTATGCCGTTTAATTCATTCTCTCCGCAACGTCCGAACCTTCCATTTTCAATCCCAACCGCGCAAATAAAGCGCGATCCTTGTCGGCCACCGGATTCCCCGTGGTCAACAGTTTCTCGCCATAGAAAATCGAATTTGCCCCTGCCAAAAAGCACAAGGCTTGCATTTCGTCGCTCATTTCGCTCCGCCCTGCCGACAGGCGGACTCGTGATTTTGGCATCAGTATGCGGGCGACGGCTATCGTGCGCACAAACACCAAAGGATCGAGTGCGGCGATGCCGGATAAGGGTGTGCCTTCGACTTGAACTAGCAGGTTAATCGGCACGCTTTCCGGGTGTTTGGGCAGATTGGCGAGTTCGATTAACAGCTTGGCACGGTCGGTGTCGCTTTCGCCCATGCCGACGATGCCGCCGCAGCAGACATTGATGCCGGCTTCGCGCACCCGCGCCAAAGTATCCAGGCGGTCTTGATAGGTGCGGGTGGTGATGATTTCGGGGTAATACTCGGCGGAGGTGTCGAGGTTATGGTTGTAATAATCCAGCCCGGCCTGTTTTAGGCGCTGGGTTTGGCCGTCGGTCAACATACCCAGGGTCGCGCAGGTTTCCAGGCCCAGCCCGCGCACACCTTCGACCATCGCGGCGACTT
Organism: Candidatus Methylumidiphilus sp.; assembly: GCA_046089945.1. Taxonomy (GTDB): domain Bacteria; phylum Pseudomonadota; class Gammaproteobacteria; order Methylococcales; family Methylococcaceae; genus Methylumidiphilus. Next base: position 8,553 of record JBJSYU010000418.1, on the reverse strand, counting down.
TTTCCACGTCGCGGTCACTAGGGCTGCGCCAAGCCGCGCCCATGCAGAAGCGTGACGCGCCTTGTTGTTTCGCCGCCGCCGCCGCCTGCAACACCTGATCGACCGGCAGCAGTTCTTCGCGGCCTAGTCCGGTGTGGTGGTGGGCGCTTTGCGGGCAGTAGCCGCAATCTTCCGAACAGGCGCCGGTTTTGATGCTCAACAGGCTGCTGACTTGCACGGCGTTGGGGTCGAAATGCGCACGGTGGACGGTTTGCGCCCGCCACAGCAAGTCGCTGAACGGCAACGCGAACAGCGCCAAGGTCTCGTCCACGCCAAAATCATGGCGGAGGCCGTCGGAAGGGGGATTTCCGGCCACGCCGGCGGTCGATTCTGTTAGCATTTTTCGGGTTCTTTTCTCGAATTCATTGAAACGGCTGGCGGCTATCGCGGCGGGCTGTCCACTCAAAGGCGCACCTTAGATGAACAACTGGCCGGGCATTATACAGGATTGGCTGTTTCCGCCCACCTGCCTGCTGTGCGGCGACGCCGGGACGCCGGGACGCGACCTCTGCCCGGCCTGCGCCGCCGCCCTGCCCTTCAACCAGCCGGCCTGTCCGCGCTGCGCCCGGCCACTGCCGTTCGCCACCAATCTGCCCTGCGGCGCATGCCAACGCCGCCCGCCGCCGTTCGAGCGCAGCTTCGCGTTGCTGCGCCATGAGGAACCGGCCCGCCATTTAATCCTCGCGCTGAAATTCCACGCCCGCCATCCCTGCGCCCGGCTGCTGGGCGATTTGCTCGGCGACGCCTTGGCCGGGCTGGCAGACCCGCCGGGCCTCATCATTCCGATGCCGCTGCACCCCAGCCGCTACCGCGAGCGCGGCTACAACCAGTCCTTGGAAATCGCCCGCACAGTGGGGCGGCGGCTGTCCATCCCGCTGGACACGCGCAGTTGCCGCCGGGTGTTGGCGACGCCGCCGCAAACCCAGCTAGGCTCCGCCGAGGAGCGGCGGCGCAATGTGCGCAAAGCCTTTGCCGTTGTCCACCAGCCGGCGGCGGGTCATGTGGCGATACTCGACGATGTGGTGACAACCGGGGCCACCGTCACTGCGCTGGCAACGGTGCTGCGCCGGGCGGGCGTGGGGCGGGTGGATGTCTGGGCCTGTGCGCGGGCGGGGCATCTTTGAGCGGGCCATAAAAAAAGCGGCGGGCTTTTGAAGGCCCGCCGCCTTGCTGCATCTCTAAAGCCCCCTCGCCCCTTTGGGGTGAGGATTTAAAGGTTTGATGGGACTTCAAACATATCAAAGCCCCTCTCCCCCAACCCCTCCCCCCGCTGGGGGAGGCGAGTTAAATCAATGCCTTGCCGACTGTGTAAATGCTCTTGCCCTGCGATAGGGAAGTTGCCATGACGTGTTTGGAGCTTCCTTTTAAGGAATCGCCAAACCCGGTTCGCCGACCGGCAGCTTCAACAAGCCGGGCTGCGGCGTGCCGGTTTGCGTGCCTAAGGCGCGGTTGATGGCAAAGTTGGCGATGTAGAGGGTTTTGCGACTGGCGTGGCGCTGGCCGAACACCAGCGACGACGGCGCGTCCAGCACCGGCCCGGAGGCGACGATGCTAACCCGGCGGCGGCTGTCGATTTTCGCCACTTGGTTCTGACCGTTCACCGCGACATACAAATTGCCTTCGGCGTCAAACGCCAGCCCGTCGCAGGCTTTCAGCCGCGCATCGACCACCCAGTTGGCGGGCGTCCCGGCGCTGCCGTCGGCGTTGACCGGGACTTTGACGATGGCCCCGGCGTCGAGGTTGCCGATGTAAAGGTTTTTCTTGCGCTGGTCAAAGGCGATGCCGTCGGCGCCAAACGGATGGAAGATCAAGGCCGGCGCGGCGGGGTTGCCCGCCAACAACGGGCTTTCCAGCCATGTGCTGAGCGCGCCCGCCGGCGTCACCTTCCAGATTTTGCCGAGGAACGGGTCGGTGACATAGGCATTGCCCGCCGCGTCAAACACGAAGTCGTTGGCGAAGGTGTTGGCGTTGAAGTGCGCCAGCGTCGTCACCGCCCCGGCTGGGGAAATGCGGAACACGTTGGCGGCGTCATGCGCCGGGTCGAAGCTGCCGCTGCCGGCGTAGAGGTCGCCGTCGGGGCCGAATTTGACGCCGAGCGCGAACGCGCCCGCCGGAATCGGCAACTGCGCATACAGCGACAACTGCCCGTCCGGGGTCAGTTTTTGGATGGTGTTCGCCATCGAGAAATAAAAATTGCCGGCGCGGTCGGTGGTCAGCGACTCCGGCAACTGGCCGGCGGAGGCGTCGAACGCGGCGACGACGGAGGCGGCGGGCGGGGCGTGGTGGCCATGCCCATCGCCATGGCTCGGCCCGCCGTGCGCCCCGGCGCCGAGCGGCGCCAAGGCGGCGAATGCGGAAAACAATACTGCGGCAATCAGTGTGCGCTTCATTGGAATATCCTCTTAAACGTTAAAGTATCAAAACACCACAACCGCCCCGGATGGCCGGGGCGGTTGTGTGAGTTTCCGCCAAATCCACAGGCTTGGGTAGAGGGAATATTCCCCAAAACACCTGTCCGCCACCGCCGCCTGATTACCCAGATTCCTGAGCCAGCACTGAGACCTTGAGAATTTCGGCTTATTGTTAGGGCTATTGCCCAGCCACCCATTGCAAGACCTGCGTTGAAACAATAGTGTTGACACATCCCGTGAGAACCCTTTCTTGGCCATGGCCGTTCCCGGCAGGACAGGTTTGGGACTTCACAAATCAGTCGGCTGGGCGGCGGCGCCGTTGGGAAGGCGTGGCGTCTTTGCCGCCTTGTCGAGCCAGCCGTTGGCCAATTCGATGTCTTGCCGGCTCAGCAGGCTGGCGGACTGTTTCAGCAGCAGGCTGTTGTTGATGAAGTCGTAGCGCGCCTGGGCGTAGTCGCGCCGCGCCCGGTAATGGGCGCGCTGGGTGGCCAGCACGTCCACCATCGTCCGCGTGCCGACCCGCAGGCCCGCCTCGGCGGCTTCAACCGCCGTGCCGGTGGATTCCACGGCGGTGTGCAGCGCCTTGACTTGGCGGATGGAAAACATGACGCCGTAGAAGGCGTCCTGCACTTGCTTTTCCACCTCGCGGCGGTTTTTGTCCACTTCGTGCAGCGCGGCGTCGTATTGGTGGCCGGCTTGGCGCACTTTGGAACTGACCGCCCCGCCCTGGAACAGCGGGATGTTCATTTGCACGCCCACCGACTGCGAGTTGGCGACGAGGCCCGCCGGGCGGTCGCTGTCGGCGATGCCGACGGAGCCGACCAGATCCAGCGTCGGGTAATGCCCGGCAAACTGTAGCTCGACGTTTTTACGCGCCGACTCGGCGCGGTTTTCCGCCGCGATGACGGTCAGGTTGTTGCGCTGCGACAATTCGCTCCACGCCTCCAGGCTGGACGGGGCGGGTTCGGGCAAGGGCATGTCGGCGCCTAGGCGCGACAAGTCGATATCGGAGACGCCGATGATTTCGCGCAGCGCCACTTTCGCCACATACACCGCCCGTTGCGCGGCGATGGCGCTGGCGACGGACAGGTCGTAGCCGGCCTGCGCCTCGCGCAGGTCGGTGACGGCCATCTCGCCGACCTCGAACTTCCGGTCGGCCTGCTGCATTTGGCGCTCCAGCGCGGTTTTTTCGGCGTTGGCGAACTCCAGGTTGTCCTGCGCCGAGAGCACCGCGAAATAAGCCTTGGCGGTGCGGATGAACAGGCTTTGCTGCTCCGCGCCGTATTCGGCCTCGGCCTGGGCGACGAGGTTGTCGGCCTGGCTCAGCCCCACCCAATAGTCGTGGTGGTAAATCGGCTGGCTCAGTTTGAGGTAGAGCGTGGAATCCCAGAAGTGCTGGATGCCCACTTGCTGGTTGGTGAAGGTGTTGGTGGTGTCGAAGCGGCTTTGGTTGAGGTTGCCGACGATGGCGAGGGTGGGCAGCAGCCGGGCGACGCTTTGCGGCTTGACCTCCAGCGCGGCGTCGCGGCTGGCCTCCACTTCCAGTATCTTCGGGTCGCGGCGCAGCGCCAGCTCATACACTTGCAGCAAGTCTTCGGCCTGGGCCGGACTCGGCCAAGCGCTGATTGAACAAGCTAGGCAAAACAGCAGGCCGCAGCCTATTCGCTTCATTTTATTACGCATCTTTAGTTGCTACTCTTCAAAATTTCAAATGTGCCTGGCAGCGCGCGCACGCCGGAATCTTCTGGGTTGCGCAGATCCAGACGGACGCCGAAGGTGCCGCTGGTGGCACCCACGGCGCGATCCAAGCCCGCGTCCAAATCGACCAAGACTTGGCCTTTGCTCCACGGTCGGCGCGTATCCGCTCGATCAGCCCCGGCACGGAGGCGCGCAATTCGGCGATCTGCCGAGGCTCGACTAGGCATTCGTAATCTTTGGCCCAAGCGGCGGCGGCCAAACGCCCGCCCGCCTGCGGACTTGGGGCATTTCCCGATTTCGCTTAATTGTTATCGCGGCGCTATCGCTGAACATTATTATCTCCCGGCAAACGACAATAGTTGATCCACCCTCATGATCCAGATCCAGGGCTTGCCGGCGGATGCCGGCGTGGCGGGCTTCCGCCTTGGCTTGCGCCAAGCCCCCGCCACAACCGCCGGCCGCAAGCAGGCGCTTGGCCAAATACGGCGGCTGCTCAGCTCGCATCCCTCTTTGGCCTCAATCAGTTGGTGCAAGCCCATCTCCAGGAGCGGTCGGGCATCACCCGCCCAGTGAACTCATCCACGATCTGGGCGGCGCCTTCGCGCACCAGATAATGCTTGTCGCGCTGATACAAATACAAGGCGGACAAGGCTTGCACCAGCATATCCGGGCGGTTGGCCGACGGCAGGACGCCCCAGCGGGTGCCGTCGGCCTGCGCCATGGCCTGCCTGAACAAATCTTCGTCTCCGGCGGCACCTGGCTGCCCAGAGATGATCAAAGGCGTCCTCGCCTCATCGACCAGGATGCTTTCGGCCTCGTCCACGATGGCGAAATGCAGGCCGCGCAGATAGTCAAAGACCACGTCTTTGTTCGTGCGATAAGTGATACGCGTGCCGCCGCTCGTCGGGCGATTGCTACTCTTGGACGGCGCCGACACTCAAGCACAAGGCCCGATACAGCGGCCCCATTGCCTCCGCGTCGCGGTTCGCCAAGTATTCGTTGACGGTCCGGCGCACCAGCCGTTTAGGCCAAGGCGGCGTCGCTGATCCGGACGAACTGCGCGGCGAAGGCTTCGACCCGATCCGCAAAGCGCCGGGCCTTGGCGGCGAAACGACCGGGCGGCGCCAGCCGCGCATAGGCCCGCGCCAGCCAGCGGTCGGCGGCGGTTTCCCGCACATCGTCGCGTTCCGGGCATGGGCTGTTGGCGAGGCGGGTGGCCGACCAGGACGGGCTAGACATTCATCTGGCTCAGGAAAACTTGGCGCAGCCGCCACCACAATTGGTTGGCCGGGGGTTCTGGCTGGTGGTCGAAGCGCACATGCACAAGGCTCCCGTAAGGCACGGAAATGCCGGGATACGCGCCGCCCGGCACTTCGCGCACCGAACTAGCCTCCACGATATCGTCCAAGCGCACAGCAAAGCGGACGGCGATGCGGCGGACGAGGTCGATGTCATCCTGGCCGACGATGACGCGGATGATGTTGGCACTGCCGTCCACCACTAAAGCCGGGCAACTCGCCTTGCTTGAGGAACTTGCCGGGCAGATCGTCTTCTTTCGCCAGCACGAAAATGACGGCGGCACCGACCAAGGCGCGCTGCCATTTGCTGCGGAAGCCGACGGAACAGGCATCGACGCGGCACGGCCATCAAGGCCAGCAGCATGAGACCCATCTCATGCACCTCGCCGCCCAGTGCGCGGGTGGCGTAGCCATGGCCCATCTCGTGCAAAATCTTGATGAATGGAAACGTGAGCCAAATGATGGCGAGGTTCTCCCCGGCCAGCACCCGGTCGGACAGGTTTTCGGTCAACTCGCCCCAATGGCTGAGCGGACACCAAGGCGGCCCAAGCCAGAAAACCCGCCCAGCCAAAGACGGTGGAGCGCCTGTGGTCGCTGCCGCGCTCCCGGCTGCGCCGCCACCGGGGCATCTCGCAGGACAAGCTGCCACTGTGCCTGGGCTTTCTCGAGTTCGTCCACAACCTCAAAAGGCGCGGCAAACGCCTGCCGCCCTCGCTGCTGGGCGTCTTGCTCAAAAAGACCCCGAAGCCAATATAGAGCCATTCTCATATCCAGACCACACATTACTATTCTTTTTGGCCATAGGTTGTTAGCGCCGAAGCGACACAGCCTCATAGCTATTTCCGCGTTTTATCGCATCTATATACAAAGTACTCACAAAGTCATGCGACGGGTTCGACGAATCTACGGTTGATAGCCCACGATATAAACCTATCCCCATATTGGCACTATGCCCCGCGTACAGTGTTGAGGCATGAGTCAGGGGTATGACTTTGTTGCCATCCAGCCAAACCTCAAAAAATCCTTGCGCAGGATCGCCTGACCATTTCACATGAAACACAAAGTCGTACCAATGGTTTGGCCGCAAGTGGGTGGTTTTGGGATTCATCAAAGGCAGCATGCCGCTGGTGGTCATGTTAGCCGGAGCGCACTCAGGATCTGCGCTGCCGTGAGAGCCAAAAGACATGTATCCACGTTCCCAGATCGATTCGTTATTTTTGGCGTAGTAGGTGACATTAAAGCCTATGTTTGCCGGCCCCACCTTTTCGCAAGGGTCATCCTTACCGTTCGGCGTATGATGCCATTGCACCAAGTTATTCCAACCTTTTGGGTCAGGGTTAAAATTTTGAGGGAAATAAATCGACCAAGCGTACCATTGCTCGCTGCCCTCAAATGCCGCAGCTTGTTGCTGTGTACCGCCAATTTGCATGCGTTCAGAATGCACATGCCCATCCCTCACTTTATAAGGGTCATCCCCGGAGTGGACGACAACCTTTGCGGCGTACTTGCCCTCGCGGACAGGGCCATGCTCGACATTCCTCAGCGTCTTGTCGCTTGTCACAATGGTGAGGTTGTCGTCTGGGTGATTAAGCGGGGGAGGAATGATGACTCTATTGGGCCGTCCCTCGACAGCCCATTGGCTAAAATCGCCTGTCTCATAATCCACCGACATCGGGACAGTGTCGTGAAGTTCGACCACTTTGGGCGGCGGATGAATGGGGGCATGAACATTGTCCGCGCAGCCACTGATGGCCAACGCCGCAGCCAGCGAACACATCAATGCGCCCAAATAAGGGATAGTGGTGTGGATGTAGAGATTGTTGCGCATAGGGATGCCTTGACCTTTGCTGGGACATTCAGGTAACAACTTCGACGCAGAGCCGTGGAACAAGATTGGCTGTTACCATCATACAAGGCAGAACGTGAAAGCAGCACCGATGGATGAAAAAAATGGCGGAACCCAAAAAAACGGTTCCGCCCTATGGCCCTAAACTCAAACGCCCACGCCTTCCAATAACCCCCAAGCCGGCCAACGCCGAGGCAAACAGCCAAGCCGCCGCCGGCGCCGGCACGGGGGTTGGGCCGATGTTCCAAGCCAGCGCGTAGCCCCAAGAGAAATTTTGCGGGTCGGCGGCGGTGACGCGGAGTTGGTATTGATGGTTGTCGAGCAGGGCCACCCACAGGTTTTGCGTGTTGTCCAAGGCGCTGCTGGAGTCGGCGACGAGGGCGGCGTTGTCGCTGAGGTCGAACAGCGACAGGTTTAGATGGTGCAAGGTGGTGGTCAGGTTGGCGTTGTTGGACACGCCCAAGTTCCACGCCAAGGATGCGCTGAGGCTTTCTTGCGCCTGCGCGGTGAAGGTGTAGTTGGCGGTGCGGCTGGTGGCGCCGCCGAAGCTGGCGTTGTAGTCGAAGCCCTGGTCGCTGATGGCCCCGGCTTCCTGCTCGCCGGCGGCGATGATGTGATAGCTGTTGAAGACATCGACTTGGCCGGCGCCGTAGCGGTCGTCCAGGCCGTTGGCGGTCTGGTGGCCTGCGCTGCGGTAGCCGCTGATGTTGGCCGTGGTGCTGGTGTTGGCGGTGACACGGTCGGCGCCGGCCAGCAACGCGGCTTTGACGGTCTCCGAGCGTTCTGCATTGTAAATGGTCGCGCCGTTGACGGTGGTCGAGCCGTGCGACAGGCTGGGGGTGCCGTGGCCGGTCTGCACCAGCAGCGCGGCGGCGGCGGCGACTATCGGCGTGGCGCCGCTGGTGCTGTCCACCGGGCTGACGAGGTCGGGGCGCGTGCGTCCGGCGGTGTAGGCGCCGTCGATGGCGGCGCTGCCTTGCGCGTGGTTGGCGTCGGTGCGGCCGACGGCGATGACGTTGTAGGCGCTGCCGAGCAGCGGTTCGTTGAAGCCGCCGTTGTTCATCGCCACCACTTGGATGTATTGCTGCTGGTAGACCAGGCGATCCACGCGGCGCAGCAGGCTGGGGTTTTGGCTGGCGCCCGTGTTGGCGTTGGTGGCGTCGCCGACCCAACTGTGGTTGGCGACGCGGTCGCCGGTCGGCACGATTTGATTGGTGGATAGGCTGGTCAGCCAAGCGTCGGCCTCGTAGGCGTTGACCGA
>JBJSYU010000417.1:0-4343 GCA_046089945.1 Candidatus Methylumidiphilus sp. | reverse complement strand
GGCCTAGGGCGTTTTTCCGCCGGGACTCCCCAGCCTGCGATGCCAGCAAGCGCCATGGCCCGCCCGCAGCCAGCCGCAATACAGAAGTTCAAATCTCCCAGTGCAAGCGGGCGGGTTTGCGCCGTATAATCAATGCCCTAGGCGGGCAATTGCAACCGCCGCCCGCCAAACAATCTCCCGCCACCCTTCATCTTGCATAGGCAACCACATGAAATCAAAGGCTAAATATTTTACTGTCCCGGCCTTGGCCGGTTTTGCGCTGGTGTTTGCGCCCTCGGCGTCCGCCCACACCTTAGGTAGCCACGGCGCGGGTTTCGCGGCGGGCGTGGCACATCCCTTCATCGGCTTGGATCATCTGTTGACGATGCTCGCCGTCGGGCTGTGGGCGGCGCAACTGGGCGGTGCGGCGTTGTGGCGGGTGCCTGCGGCGTTTGTCGCGGCGATGGCCGTAGGGGCGGCGCTGGCGCGGCCTGAGCTTGATCTGGCCGGTTTGGAACTGGCAGTAGGCGGGTCGGTGCTGGCCTTGGGGCTGTTGCTGGCGTTCGCGCTGCGCCTACCGGGCCTGCTGGCGCCGCTGGCGGTCGCGTTGCTGGCGCTGTCCCACGGTGCCGCGCATGGCCTGGAAATGCCGCAAACGGCCTCGCCTTGGGGTTATGGCTTGGGCTTTCTGCTGGCGACGGCCGGCCTGCACGGGGCAGGCATCGCGTTGGGCTTGTCGCTAAAGCGCAGTGCGCTGGCCCGTGTCGGCGGTGTGGCTATTGCCGCCGCCGGCTTATGGCTGTTGGCCGTTTGAACACGCTTAAGGACTGCCGCCCATGTGCCTAGCCGTGCCTATGCAAATCACCGCCCTAGATGGCTTCACCGCGCATTGCGCGGCGCGCGGCGTCGAGCGCGAAGTCAGCCTGTTTTTGCTGCAAGGCGAAGAGGTTCAGCCCGGCGACTTTGTGCTGATCCACGTCGGCTACGCCATCCAAAAGCTGTCAGCGGAGCAGGCCCAGTCCACTTGGGAGCTGTTCGATCAAATCTTGGATGAAGAGCCGCTGCTGCATGCATGAGCTATCGCTGTGCCAAGACTTGCTCGGCCAAGTCAGCGCACTCGCCCGCCAACACCGGGCACGTTCGGTGGCTTGCGTCCATGTGCAGATCGGCCTGCTGGCCGGGGTTGAGCCGATGCTGTTGGCCAGCGCGTTTTCCATCGCCCGCGCCGGCACCGTCGCGGAAACGGCGGAACTGCTGACCGAAGTCGTCGCCCCGCGTGTGCTGTGCCGGCCTTGCGGGGCGGAGTCGGACGCCAGCCCCTCGAACCTGCGCTGCCCGGCCTGCGGCAGCGCGGACACGCGGCTGATCCGGGGCGAGGAATTGATTTTGGCGCGGGTGGAATTGGACGTGGACGAGTCCGACGCGCCTTGAAACACCTAACATCTATTTAATCGAAAGGCAAAAAACCTATGTGCGACACCTGCGGATGCAATGTCACCTCCGGCAACCGCCATTTGCTGGCCCCGCCCTCAGGCCGGAACGGCTTGGGGCAGACCCCGGAAAAAATCCTCGGCAGTCTGCTGCAACACAACGACCGCCAGGCTGAGGCGAACCGCGCCCGGCTGGACGGCCTTGGCGTGTTGACGGTCAATCTGATGTCTTCGCCCGGCGCCGGCAAGACGGCGCTGTTGGAGGCGACGATCCGCCAGTTGGGCGGCGACCTGCGCATCGCCGTCATCGAAGGCGATTTGGAGACCGAAAACGACGCTGATCGCATTCGCGCCCTCGGCGTGCCGGCGCACCAAATCACCACCGGCACCGCCTGCCATTTGGACGCGCATCTGGTCGCCCAGGCGCTGGACGCGCTGGATCTGGCAAATCTGGATGTGTTGTTTATCGAAAATGTCGGCAATCTGGTGTGCCCGGCCAGCTTTGATTTGGGCCACCACCGCAATGTCGCCTTGCTGTCGGTCACGGAAGGCGACGACAAGCCGGCCAAATATCCGGTGATGTTCCGCGCCGCCGATTTGATGCTGGTCAGCAAAACCGACTTGCTGGCCTATCTGCCGGAGTTTTCGCCGGAGCGGGCGGAAGGCTGTCTGCGCAATCTGGCTTCGACCGCCCCGGCCTTGCGGCTGTCGGCGAAAAGCGGGGAGGGCATGGCGGCATGGATAGGCTGGCTGAACGCCGAACTGGCAAGCTACCGCGCCGCCCGGCTGGAACACAAAACCGTGCTGCCCAAGCTCCAGCCGGAAGGCCGGCTGCTGCACCAGTCCGCGCCGGAAGTGCGTTTTGTGCCGGTGCAGCGCAGCGCCTGAGCCTTCGCTAGATCGTGGAGACGTTCAGTATGTCGCAAAAACTGACAGACCAGTTTCACTCAGCAATGCTCGCCATCTATGACGCAGCCTTACAACTCAAACCACCTTACCGTGCAAAAGTATTTCTTCGCATGGTGCAAGAGCATGGAGGCAAAGGGGCCGCAGACAAGTTGCTTGCAACCGGAAATCCATCTAGTGGATTTACTGAGTTATACCTTCGTGGCAAAGATAACCTACAAATAAGTGTTGAATATCTTGTGTTACAAAATCCATGGCGAGAACTTTTCACGGAAGATCAACTAGAGGTTGCACGCAAGCGGCTTAAACATGTCAATTGCGCGCCACCTCCTGGCGATGAGTAAACAACTTTTTTTGAAGAAAGAAAACGCTACCTTCCCCTCACCCGACCCTCTCCCACAGGGAAAGGGCGCTTGCCGCCGCTGACTCCTATCCCGCTCCCCATAAGGTAAGCCCATGACCCAACCGAACTCGATTCCTCTAGCCCAACAACGGCTGGCGCAGATCCGCGCGTTGGATCTGCCTCATGAAATCCGCATCATGAATGTCTGCGGCGGCCATGAGCGCTCCATTTCGATGGCCGGTCTGCGCTCGCTGTTGCCTGCGGGCATCCGGCTGATTCCGGGGCCGGGCTGTCCGGTGTGCATCTGCCCGGAGGAAGACATTTACCAAGCCATCCAATTGGCCACGCAGGAAAAAGCCGTCGTCGCCAGCTTCGGCGACATGCTGCGGGTGCCGGCGAATGTGCCGCGTGGCGACATCCGCTCGCTGGAACAGGCGAAAGCCGCCGGGGCGGATGTGCGGCCCATCGCCTCGCCTAGGGACGCGGTGCGGATTGCGCAGGAATGCCCCGGCCAGCCGGTGGTGTTCCACGCCGTCGGCTTCGAGACGACGCTGGCGCCGATTGCGGCGATGATCGCCGAGGGCATGCCGGAGAATTTGTTCCTGCTGTTGAGCGGGCGGCTGACTTGGCCGGCCGTCGCCGCGCTGCTGAATTCGGAGGAGCCGGGTTTTGACGCGCTGATTGCCCCCGGCCATGTGGCGACGGTGATGGGGCCGGAGGAATGGGCGTTTGTCGCCGACGGCCACCGCATCCCCACCGCCATCGCCGGCTTCACGCCGGACAGCCTGCTGGACGCGGTGTGGTCGGTGCTGGGCCAGTGCCAGCGCAGCGCCCCGGCTTTGGAAAATTGCTATCCGCTGGCGGTCAAGCCGGGCGGCAATCCGACCGCCCGGCAGGTGTTGGCGCAGTGTTTTGATGTGGTGGAGGCGAATTGGCGGGGGATTGGGCCGATTCCAGCGTCTGGCTTCGCGCTCAAGGCCGAGTTTGACGCGCACAACGCCAGACTGCGCTTTCCGGCCTACGACAGCCAAGCCCGCCGCCACGCCGGCGAGATGCCGCCGGGCTGCGACTGCGCCCGCGTGGTGCTGGGCAAAATCACCCCGGCCGAGTGCCGCATCTACGGCTCGGCCTGCACCCCGCGCAGCCCGGTCGGCCCGTGCATGGTCTCCGACGAGGGGGCTTGCCGGATTTGGTGGGCGGCGGGGGTGCGCAAACCCGCCGCCGTGTCGGCGTAACGTTCGGCAATCATCTGGAATTCTTCGTGGTTTTCCACGAAGGCGTCCAAGATGTCCGGGTCGAAATGTTTGCCTTTGCCGTCGCGCATGATGCGCAGGGCGTCTTCGTGCGACAACGGTTGGCGGTACGGGCGCCAACTGACCAGCGCGTCGTAGACATCGGCCACCGCCATCAGCCGGGCGGCGACGGGGATGTCTTCGCCGGCCAATCCTGCCGGATAGCCGCCGCCGTCCCATCTTTCGTGATGGTGCAAGGTGACATCCTTGGCGATGGCGAGGAAGTCCGCCTGCATGCCTAGGCGTTTCTCGGCGTCCTGCATCGCCTGCCAGCCTAGGACGCTGTGCGTCTTAATGATCTCGAATTCGTCCGCCGTCAGGCGGTCTTGCTTGCGCAGGATGGCTTCGGGGATGCCGACCTTGCCGATGTCGTGCAGCGGGGCGACCCAGAAC
>JBJSYU010000416.1:0-4972 GCA_046089945.1 Candidatus Methylumidiphilus sp. | reverse complement strand
GGGCCATGGGGTTTGCCTCGTGTGATGGACGCGAAAAAGCATACCAGAGAAAGCGCCGGCAGTCCTCCGCCGTCGAATCCACTGCCGGCAATTCTCAATTTGGCGGATTTTCGGCAAGCCTACGCACGCTTTGCACAAGTCCGCTGTCTTTTGCGGCTCTGGTCAGGTGCCGGAATCCAGTAGACTAGGAATGGCAAGCCTTGAGCCTTAGCGGCTATCAAATTATTCATTTGCATAAAAAAACAGCCTGTTGGCGTCCTGCCAGCATGACCGCGCCTCCTTTGTGCGCAACGACTCGCGCCGCTCCTGATAAGCCATGCCTCAACGGCGAATGCCAGCACCCACCTTGTGTGCTTGCTATGCCCCGTCGCCAGCGTCAACCACAAAATCCAGCACAAACTTAATCATGCCATCTTCGCGGCGAATCAGATTCCTCAAGCCCAGTGCCAAAAACGCGGGTTTTTTGTGCAAGGTCTTTTTGCATAAATCTTCGATGCGGATTGCTTCGTCGTTGTCATTGCTGTAGCGATTCTCGGCCAGTTTGCGCAGGTCATTGACCACAAATTGCGTAGACAGCTTAAAGGTTTCCGCTTTCTGCTGAACCTCGCCGAAAGCCGTCAAAAAACTCGCTCGGCGCACAGTGACCGGGATTTTGTTTGCCGTGCTTGCCCTGTCCTTCGCGTTCACGGAAAACACAAACAGGCTGTCATCGAAATACACCGAATCCGGTGCTACCGACAAGCGGAATAGGGTATCGTGCCGACACTCAATCACCACGCCCGGATGTTTCACCGCCGCCGCCAACGCACTGAGCGCCAACTGTATGGCTGAATATTGAGCGGCTTCGACCCAGCCGTAGGGGTGGAATGTGATGTCCTGAACTGGGGCGGCAAACTCAAATCCGCGCAAATGCGCGGCCAAACCCAACACCATGGCAAATTGCCCAGCATCCAAGCGCAAATCCAACGGCTTTTCCTTACCCAACACGCCAGCCCGCAGCGGCAATGTGTGCTTGCCGGGCAGCAGCAGGCCGTATTTTTCTGTTGTCACTTGATACTGGTTGGAAAAACTGTCGGGCAGCGCTGCCAGCGCAGCGCCTAACGCCGCCCAATCTTTGTCAAAGTCATCGCGCAAGGCTTGAATATACGGGGTTTTGCCGTCGGTTGTTTCGCCACGTTGCAAGTCTTCCAGCGTAAACCACACCAGCCGCTCGTCTGATTCGACCCGCTGCTGTAAAAACAAATACCCGTCCAGCGTCAACTCAATTTGGAAAATGTCCAGATAATACTCGGTCAACGCATGATTCGGCGCTGCGCCCTGCACTTGCCGATAAGGCCGCAGGCTGCGCCAAGGTTTGAACGTGTAATGCACAGCCAATTGCAAGCCGGTCTCTTCCAACAATTCCCGCCGCAAAGTCGTCGGCAGGGCCGCTTTGACAGTTGCGGAATGCGGCGATTGCAGCGCTTGAAGCTGTGCGCGTGTGTCCGTTAGCGTCATATCGGTTTGGTTGGCCCTGCCGCCGATCAGGCCATAATCACCGGCCGTTTTGTCGTTGCGCTTTTTGGTGTCCTCGCGCTGATAAAACAAAATGTTGCCGTCCAGCTTGATAATGCTCCAGGCGACATAACAATAACGGATCGGTGGGGCTTGGCGTGTCGCGTGATGCGCTTCGCGGGCCTCTTCGATAGCGTGCAATACCGCATGCTGCTGCTCCTTTTTGTCAATCGACACGCCTTGGGTATTCCAAAAATTAGCCGCAAACAAGCGCGACTCGCGGTCACTGAGGGCGGTCAAAACCGAAACCGCCAGCAATTGCGCAGGGAACGACACAAAACACCATTCGCCCCGCGATAAAAACCCAACCTGCAACACCGCCAAAGTGTCGAGCAAATGCTCGCATAGCAACACCGTGTTTTCGGCGATACCCGTTTCCACGGCATGGTTGCGCACTATCGCATCGATCAACACATGACGCGGAACGCTATAAAAATCGCCTTCCTCTTCCGCGTAGCGTGGCAGTTCTTGCAGCAGGGTTTTGATGAAGTGTTGAAACATGGAGGTTTGCAAAATAGTGAAGAAGGTGAGCCACAGCGCGTATAGGCGTGGCTTTAACAGCGGTGGCGGAATGGTGGGCTTAATCCTCGCTCAATTCGTCCGCAATTTGGTCATCGTCCAAATTGATCGCCGGGACTTGCAGGCGACCGAGTTCAAACAGAAACCGCACCTTGCCCATGCCGCAAAACTCGGCGGCTTTGCCGATGGACAGACGGTGCAACTCAAACAGTTTGACGGCCAGCAAAAAGCGCGATTCCGCATCTTGCACCGAATGAACCGTAATCCAATCGGGGATAGGCCCATCAAATTCATCAGCTTGCATTGGAAAGCACGTCAGGCATTGCGCAAATCCCGTTCTAAATCCTCGGCATCGTAATTGAAAGCTGACACGCTGAATCGACCCAATAACGCCATGAAAGCCCGCTTAGGCAATCCTGCCAATTCAGCGGCTTGGCCTATGGATAGCTTGCCTTGTTCATAAAGCCGGGCCGCTAAAATCAAGGCCAATTCTTGGGTGTCAATGTTGACAAAATCCGGTAAGCGCAGTTGTAGGGTTTGCATAGCATTTCTTGTATTATGGGCCGGTAGCTTCATATTCGACTGGGATTAAGGCAATGCCGCTTTATTACTTTATGTCGAAGCTAAGATTGTAAATGTGACGGGCAAGTTCTTTGATATAAGGCGTTTCTGTATAGTTGAAGCGCCAAAACTTTAGCTCTGATGTGTTTCTGTCGATATATGAATTGGATGTGGTAAGCCAAAAATGTTGATAAAGCAACTTTTTAAATAGTTTTTTATCGCTTCTAAGTGAGCTTGAACTACAATTTTGGATATTGTTTGATAGCTGACTAAAATGCAATCCATTTGCAATATTTAATCCCCTTTCATTTTCTGCTGCAACAAGACTTTTCAAGTCATGGTAGGAGATACTAATTATAGCTCTGTCATTTAATCTCTCGATTAAGGCTGCATCAGACAAGGCATCTTTACAAAACAGGTTAAATAAAATCTTTTCATAAGGTTGCACTGTGCCATCAAAATCAAACATAACTCGCAGATTAATCATAAACAAGTAGGCAACCATTTTTTCATCAAGACTACTGAATAATTCTGAATTATGAGTTATCCAGTGTCTTGTGTTTCGCATAATCCATGCAAGAGAAGCCTCTTTCTTCACATGGCCCTTTCTTCCAATAGCATCTGCCGCCTCCCATTCGTGGGATAATGTTCTAACAAAAAGTTTATAAAAAATGGCTTTTTTCTCCGGCTTTTCAGGCTCTCTTAATGGAAGGAAATTTTCCAGAACATCTAGGTAATTTGATGTATCATCTGGGTCTATATTTTCTTTTTTATCAACGTATTTATTGAAGTAAAAACTTTTTGAATCAAGCTTTTTAGCGTATTGGCAACCTTCAATAATTCCTCGTCGCAATCTTGAGTATGGGCTTTCATAGCGAGATTTCACCCAGCATCTTACAAAGTCATCTGATTTTTCAAGAATATCTGGCCGCTCTATTTTGGCTTTCTCAAAGGCATCTTGAATAGAAGTTAAATTTTTCCCGTTGTTAGAACAAAATAAAATGTGTTGTTTTGGAAAACCAAGTTTTAAGACCAATTCAACATACAAATGATAACCGGCTACTTTTCTTAATTCACTTCCTGCCAGACGGAGAATTTCTTCATCTTTGGTTTTGTCATCCTGCTTTTTATAGCCATGCCATCTCTGATAAAAAGCCAAGGTTTTTTCGTTGGGAGTATTACCAGTGTAAGCAGGCAAATCTATATCGAGAATGACATAGTCAACAGTACCCAGTTTGTTTTCAATGAAATCCAG
Source organism: Candidatus Methylumidiphilus sp. (assembly GCA_046089945.1). Classification (GTDB taxonomy): domain Bacteria; phylum Pseudomonadota; class Gammaproteobacteria; order Methylococcales; family Methylococcaceae; genus Methylumidiphilus. The sequence continues at coordinate 1,083 of JBJSYU010000416.1, read as the reverse complement.
TCCATCTTGAAAGCTAAGTTCAATGAAAACTCCTTCTGACTTTAAGTCACGCTTCAATCTTTGTTTGCTACCTAACAATTTATCAGGTTCTATGATACCACCTAGGACTGACTCTGCTGTTGCTTCGGCTTTATTGTCAAAGTCTTCCACCCACAGAAAATAGCTCATCTAAAACCTCTATTTTACTAGCAATAACTCATTGGGAATCTCGAACTCAGCCACAAAATCATCTTTTGGCAATGGTTTAAAAAAGCGGCCTCCGGTTTTGTGCGCCAGTGCGGATAAAAACGCATGGCCTTTGCCGCTGCCTTTGTTGATGGTGTCACGCTCGCTTCGAGTGCTGGGGTTGCGGCAAATCAGTACTTGAAAACCGTCACGTTCTGCCCATTCTAGCACAACCGGTTGCTTGGTTGCAGATGAATAGTATTTGAAAGCATTCACCATAATCTCATTGAGCAATATCATTAAGAATGATTCGGTGACTCCATTCGCTCTGAATTGAATCGCTTCGTTATTGAAGCCCAATATATCCAGCTTAAAAAATCGCTCTTCCAACCATACTAGGCGTGGTTCCAATTCTGTGGTTTTGCTCAATAACTCGGCATAATTTTTCTCCCATTTGTTTTGCAGTTCCTCCTCCAGTTCAAGACAATCCTCGCGCCAGTTTTCAGAACTCAGCTCTGGATCGCACAGCCCATGGCATTGCGCATAGGCCATGTAATGTTGTTGAATTTTCTCGGCACCTGATTCCGAAAGTAAATGCAACATCATCATATCCAACGTCTTAATGAAAAGGGTCGATAATCTGCCTTTACCTTGCTTATCCTGCCTGATTCTATTTCTGAGCATTTCCGGGTCTGTGGAAATGGCGCTAAATACATCCAGCAGTCCACGCATAATTTGCGCGGCCTCAGTGTAAAGTGCTTGTTGATTTCCATGGGTGGTGTTGTAGATAATCGCATCCAGAGGGCTACGGAATTTATGCGCAAACATGGACATCATTTCTTCCAGTTCTTTTTGAGCTTCTTGTAATCGCCTATTTTTTTCTTCCAGTTCTTGATCTTTTTTTTCTAGCTCTTCTCT
>JBJSYU010000415.1:0-10292 GCA_046089945.1 Candidatus Methylumidiphilus sp. | reverse complement strand
CCTTGCGGTGTGCCTAAGGCGCGGGCGGCTTGCACATATTCCATTTCGCGCAGTTTCAAGGTTTCCGCCCGCAACAAACGGCACAGCCCCGTCCAACTGGTCAACCCTAAAATCATACACAAAAACAACAGGCGGAAATCGGCGCGCAACGCCAAACTGGCAAACTCCGCCTCGTGGCGGGCCATATACGCCTGCATCAGCAGCATCGACGCGGCAATCAGCAGCACACCGGGTATGGAATTCAGCGTTGTGTAGACATACTGGATGACATCATCCACCCAACCCCGAAAATACCCGGCCATAATGCCTAGAACCAAAGCCAAAGGCAGCGTGACAAACGTCGTCAAGGTGCCAATTAGCAAGCCGGTGCGTATGCTTTTTAGGCTTTGGAAAAACACATCCTCGCCAACTTTATCGGTGCCAAACACATGGTATTTTAAACTACACTCGCCCAGGCTGAATCCCGCCAGCAACAGCAGCAGCACCGTCAAAAAAACCGACCGCCACGGGATGTCAGTGTGGCCGCAGGCAATCATCCGGCACGATTCGGCAAAGCTTATTTTTGCAGTGTGCTTATAGCCCAAAGCCAGCGCCAAAGTTAGTACCGACCACACCAACACGCCTTCGGCTAAACCCTTGGTCACTGTTAGCAAAATATCCGCCGCCTTGTCCTGCTCAGGATTTTTCAAATGCGCTCCGCCATATTGCAGACGCGGATATACCCGTTGCGCAACCCCGTCAGCGCCTCGGATATTTTCCCGTGCATACGCATGAACCGCAAACGGCGCGGAATAGGTCTTTTCCACGCGCTGCCGCAGAGGATTGGCCCACCAATCCAACAGGCTCATTGCCTCGGTCTTAAACTTGCTGTCGCCGCCAGCCGTATCAGAGGGCCGGAAATGCACGGAATCCAGCACCGCGAACGCCAAATAAAACACCAGCACCGTCAGCGACACCATCGCACTGCGGCTACGCGCCACTTTCCGCCAAGGCCGTCGCAAATGCTCTTTGGATCGAGCGCGGACAATGGCGCCCGCCAGCATCAGCAGCAGCAGGAAAAACAGGATGTCAGTCCAGAAAAATATCATAAGCCTCAGCTCAACCGCACACGGGGATCGACAAGGGTATAGGAAATGTCGGTCAACAATAATCCCAACACATACAAAGCCGACCCCAAAAACACCATGGCACGGACGATGGCAAAGTCTTGTTTGTTGATGGCGTCTATTGTGTAACTTCCCAATCCCGGAATACTGAAAAACGACTCAGTGATTAAACTGCCGATAAACAGCAAAGGCAACACCACCACCACGCCGGTCAAAATCGGGATCATCGCGTTTTTCAGCACATGGGTGAACAACACATAGGTTTCGCTCAAGCCTTTGGAACGCGCTGTCCGCACATAATCTTTTTCGACTTCTTCCAAAAACAAGGTTCGATACCAGCGCACTCCAGAACCGGTGCCGCCAATCACGCTGATAATCACCGGCATCAACAAAAATTTCGCCGCATCGAAGCCCACATCGTAACCGGAAATAGGGGCCAGTTGCAGCAGTTTGCCTATCACATACTGCCCGCCGATGATATAAAACATCGACGAGATCGACATCAAAGCCACCGACAGCGCCACGCCCCAAAACTCCAAATAGGTCATGCGGAAAAACACCAGCATTAGCGCCAAACTGATATGCACCCACAAGCCCACCAACAGCGAAGGCGCGGCAATCGCCAGCGACGGCCACATGCGCTGGCGAATGTCAGCGCCAATGTCCTCGCCATTGTCGGCGCGGCCAAAGTCAAACATAAACAAGCCCACCGATTTCTGGTAAAAAATCGTCTCGGTGAATTGCGCAACCCCTTCAGCCTTGTCATTATTGAACAAAGGCAGGTCATAGCCGCGCTCATGTTTCCATTTCGCCATGGCCTCGGCAGTCACATGCTTCTGCCCCAAATGCATCCGCGCCATGTCATCGGGGGTATTGACCACAAAGAACAACACAAACGTGATGATGTTCACGCCGATCAACAGCGGAATGGCGTAGAGGATACGGCGGATTAAATATTGGATCATAGTTTATTCAGTTTCATTATTTTTTCAGTATTTCTCTAATGTCCGCACCAATCTTCGCAAGGTTTTCCATCGCCGTCACCATCCATTTTTGTTCCTGGGCAGTTATTAAGATAAAAAACAGCCTCTTCACAGGAGATCATTTCGTTGCAGCGGGTTTTTCCTGCACAGCTAAATTGGCTGAGTGGTTTTGCATTTTCGAGGCGATAAACTGGCTGTTCTGCATTTGCATGATACTGCATGCTAGGTGCTTTATAATAGATGAATATAGCAAATATTAAAACTGATAGATACACCAGCTTGTCAAACAAACCGAATCGCTTCTCTTTATGGCGTATGGTGTGAGAATTTACTCTACTAAGCTTGTTTAAAGGGCGTGAATTGGAGGTTCTGGACTCAGATTTTTCAATCGGGCTTAGCAACCATTCTGCTGACGTTTGCTCTGTGGCGCGAGCGCCTTCGTCAATCTTTGAATACGTAGTCTTGCTCGAAATCGAGACATCATATTCCCCATGCATCAAGTCAATCACCGCATGCGTGGCCTTGCGCTTCCCGTTTGTATCAGTTGCTTGCTCAAATAGGATAGTGTCGCCGACTATAGGCCGACGACTGGCGCGTGGCAGCGCTGAAATATGCAGAAAAATATCTTTTTGGCCCGCCTCACATTCTATAAACCCAAACCCCCTCTCGTCATTCCAGCGCACTAATTTTCCTGTCAACATGGCTGTGGCCTACTCAAAAAAATATAAGGGGGAATCGTCAACGATTAAGTGTCCAATCGGAAATCAAGTCATCAGTAAGCATTAAAAATTGATCTACAATATTTTCATCGATCTCAACAAAAGAGCCGTGAGTAATTTTATTTCTGATTTGCAAAGCAGCCATGACAATATCGTATTGCGAAACAGATATCTCACCTAACGAGTACATATGATTAATTAAACGCGGCAAAGGGAAACGTTCAATGGGTATGAACGTTTCAGTGGCCCGTTTTCTTAATGAGGCTTCAAAAATGCCGAACACATACAATAAAACAGGCTCTTTTATGCCATTTGCCAACAAATGATGTGCCTGTTGTAGGCGCTTGCTCAACTCTGGCCATGCAGGCATCGTTTCTGAGAGACCTGCCAAATTACTGGTTTCTTCATCGTCCAATGTCACCAACAAAAAGCGCCAACCGGGATGGCAAGCAACTTCTTCGGCAATCGTGCGCAAGCGTTCGACTGGAAGCCGGGCAATTCTGGCTCTGACCTCAACCATCAGCCCACAATTTTCCTTGGTGGCAATCAGGTCTGGGCGATATCCTCCCAAATCAAATGGCAAGCTAGTTGCTAAGGGTTTTAAGATCACCGCAAATCCTTCTTGCGCATATTGCTCAGCAAGCGCTTGGAGCTTGGCTACTTCTGTCTGTTCAGCATTGACATTCATAAATAACTCTCCAATTTTTTAAATAAAACAGGTCTTTTGAATGTCATAAACTCTGCACAATTTTCGTTCACAGCAGCGCCGTAGCCCGTTGCCGCTTGCGGTAACTTAACCATGCGGGCAGCACGACTATCACCAGCATAAGCACCCCAAGCAACACCGGCCAATACATCGGCTGGTTCCATTCCGCCCGCAATTGCGCCCGGCGGGCGGCGTCGATGCGTTGGTATTTGGTGCGGTTGCGGGCCATGAGGTTTGAGGCGAGGTTGCGATACCAGTCGTGGTACAGCGCGAACTTCATTGGGTGGTAGCCAAACAGCCAGGGCGAGTCGTGGCGGAGGATGTCTTGCATATGCTGGATAATGGCTTGCCGCTCCGGGCCGTCGTCCATATTGCGCATGCGCTCGAACAGTTTGTCGTATTCGAGGTTTTTGTAATTGGCGGCATTTTCCCCGCCTGCGCCGACTTTGGCGTTGGCACCGTGCAATAGGAAAAAGAAGTTTTCCGGGTCGGGGTAATCGGCATTCCAGCCCCAGGTGAACAATTGCGCATTGCCGGCGGCGATTTTTTGCTGGAATTGGTTGTAGTCGGTGGTGCGCAAAACCAGTTGTATGCCGAGTTTGGCGAATTGTTTGCGATACCAATTCAGCGAGGCTTTGCTGTCGGCCCCGGCGGCGGTGACATCGTAATATAGCACCAAGGGTTGCCCGGTCTTGGCATCCACGCCATCGGGATAACCGGCTTCGGCCAACAGTTTTTTGGCTTCATCTAGGGGTTTGCGCTGCGCCGCACCATTTTTCCAGTCGAACACATAGGGGTTGATGCCGGCTTCGCCGGTTTGGTAGCCAAATATTCCCGGCGGCAACACGCCTTGGCCGACGGCCCCGCGTCCGTTGGCAAAAATGGCGATGAATTCGTCATAGTCCACCGCGATGGCAATTGCCCGCCGCAGTTTGCTTTGCGCTTCCGAGTAGCCGCCGACGACGGGGTCGAGCATATTAAAACCCATGTAAAAGCTGGAGGTTTCCACGTCGGTGTCTAGGCGGATATTTTTGTCGCGCATTTCCGCCGTCAATTCCGGCCCGCCTTGGCCTGCGAAGCTGATGGCCTGGTCGAAATTGTCCGATGACAAGCCGGAGGCGTCAAAATAGCCTTGCAGGAATTTGTTCCAATAGGGGATGGTTTCCTTTTCCAATATGCACACCACCTCGTCAATGAATGGCAGTTTTTTGCCTGCGTCTTGCAGCAAGCCATTTTGGGCGTCTTCAGGCGAGCCTGTGCTGGGGTAAAAGTCGTCGTGGTAATTCGGGTTTTTGACCAGCACGATGCGCCGGTTGGGGTTGTTTTCGGCCATCATGTACGGCCCAGTGCCAACAGGATACCAATCTAGGCTGAGGTTTTTTTCGGCCATGCCATGTTGTTGGTAAAACTGGTCGGCTTCCCATGGCACTGGCGCAAAAAAGGTCATCGCCAGCCAATAGCGAAATTGCGGGTATTTGCCATTGAGGCGGATTTTGAAATGGTGGCTGTCCAACACGGTGACGCCGGTCAGCGCATAGCCGCGCAGAGCCAGAAATTTGGATTTGTCGGTGCTGGCGCGAAAATCTTTTTCCGCCTGTTCGGACAGGGCTTTGAGGCCGACGATATGCTCTTGCATGATTTCGCCTATGGGCGAGTGCAGTTGCGGATGGGCAAGGCGTTTGATGGCGTACAGATAATCTTCGGCGGTCAGTTCGCGGCTGCCGGTTTCGGTGAAATCAGCGAGGGTCTGGATGTCCGCCAAATCTTCCGCATGTAAGTTGTGGTAGCGCAATTGGCCGTTAGGGTCGGTAGCCAAGGCCGGGTGTGGCTGGTAGCGGATGCCGGGTTTAATGTGAATATCGTATTCGCTGAAGGCAATGGTGTCGTCCGGGGTGTTTTCCGGCAGTGGTCGCAAATCTTGGCTTAGGTAACTGACCTGCGGCATGTGCGCGGCGGTCAAGGGTTCCAGCGTATAGGGCCGTTTGAAATAATGGTATTGCAGCAGCGGTTCGTAAATCTGCGCGACATAGCGGGCCTCGTCTTCGCTGTAGGATCGCGCCGGGTCTAAATGTTTGGGGCGTTCGGAAAAAGCGGTGTAAAGGATGTTTTTGGCCGCTTGGCTGTGCGGATAGGGGTCGTTGGGTGACTGCCCGCAGGCGGCCAGCAGCAGGCAGCAAAGCGCACACAAAGCGAGGCGCGACGCAAGCGAGGGGAGGCGGGGTGTGGGCATGGGGCCTTCGGGCTGTCGTGGAGGCTGAATTATACGACAGCCTGGGCCGTTGCCAGCCTACGCTCACCGTTTTCCTGCAAAATTGCCGGGCGGCGGCGCGGGCTTGGGGCGCGATGGTTTGGCTAGACAGTTGGCGCCCTGTCGGGGATACTTGGCACCCTTAAAAACAAGAACACTTCGGAGACAGATCCCATGGGTTTCATGCAAGGCAAAAAAGTCCTCATCGTCGGCGTGGCGAGCAACCGTTCCATCGCCTATGGCATCGCCGCCGCGATGCACCGTGAGGGGGCGGAGTTGGCGTTCACCTATCAGGGCGAGAAATTGCAGGAGCGGGTGGAGAAGTTCGCCGCCGAGTTCGGCTCGTCTATCACGCTGCCGTTGGACGTTTCCAGCGACGCGCAGATCGCGGCGGTGTTCGAGGGGCTGGCCGCGCATTGGGACGGACTGGATTGCATCGTGCATTCGGTGGCGTTCGCGCCGCGTGACGCGCTGGACGGCGATTATGTGGAGGCGACGACGCGGGAAAATTTTGCCGTCGCCCACGACATCAGCTCGTACAGTTTCACGGCGTTGGCGAAGGCCGGGCGCAAGATGATGGCCGGGCGCAACGGTGCGCTGCTGACCTTGACTTATCTGGGCGCAGAGCGGGCGATTCCAAACTACAACGTGATGGGCGTCGCCAAGGCCAGCCTAGAGGCGAATGTGCGTTACATGGCGGTGGCTTTGGGGCCGGAAGGCACCCGCGTGAATGCGATTTCGGCCGGGCCGATCCGCACGTTGGCGGCGTCGGGCATCAACAATTTCCGCGAGATGTTGAGCAAGGCCGAGCATGCCGCGCCGCTGCGCAGGAATGTCAGCATCGATGAAGTCGGCAATGTCGCAGCGTTTTTGTGCTCCGATTTAGCCTCCGGCGTGACTGGGGAAATCACGTATGTGGACGCCGGGTACAATATCGTCGGACTGGCTAGTATTTAATCCCGCATAGGCGGTGGAAAAAATTTTTTCCGCCGTCTTGTCCCAATATATGTCATTGCAAGATTGGATTGTCCAATACGGCTATTTGGCGCTGTTCATCGGCACGTTTCTTGAGGGCGAGACGATATTGATCGTCGCCGGGTATCTTGCCCAAGACGGCTATCTCGACCTGCCTCTAGTCATACTCTCTGCATTTCTCGGCACATTTGCCGGCGACCAAAGCTTCTTTTTCATTGGGCGCTTCCAAGGCATGCGTTTTTTGGATAGGCATCCGGCTTGGCAGGGCAGGGCGGTGACGGCATTTGCCTTGCTGCACCGCCATCAGATTGCCGTGATTTTGGGGTTTCGTTTTCTCTATGGCATCCGCAATGTAACGCCGTTGGCGATTGGTTCCAGCGGGTTTAATCCGCTGCGCTTTTTTGTGTTGAACTTCGTCGGCGCGTTGGCCTGGGCCATCGCTTTCGGCAGCTTTGGCTACCATTTGGGGGCTTTCGCCGAAGCCCTGCTGGATGATGTCGAGCATTATGAGCGTATCGCGCTGGGTTTTCTGCTGGCCTTGGCGCTGGCGTATTACTGTTGGCGCACACTGCGCAAGCTCTGGCCTCCCTCCTAAAATGCTTGGGCGCTTGGCGGCATCCGTTCGGAAGTTAGGCACCGCTTGCGCGTTTTGATGGCATCGGGCGGCTTGTGCGGCCAGCTAAAGGGCGCGGACAGTGCACACGATTAGCGAGAGGTGAAGATCCTTGGCGATGTAGAGTGTGCGCCGACGTTCACGCACACCATGCCCAGGGGCGGCATGCTAATGTTGGCTTGCCCAGAAAAACTGGTGCGCCAGTTGGGAGCGGACTTCCAGCGGTTACAAGGAGGCAGGGGGGGCGGACTCGTTCAAATTCAAGGGGGCCAGGGGGCAGAACGCAAGCGTCTAAATGAACCATGTTTGCGCCATACACCCGCTATTTGCAGGGAACTTTTAATCGCCAAGCGCATCTGTTAAGCTGCGACAGTTAGCCACACCTCCATTCTATTCCCGCTCGGAGTGTGTTGCGAGCTTGGCTACGTTGAGGGGGCTTACCAAACCTCGCGCCCGAGACATTCCGTTACCCTAACGATAAGTATAATGAGGGAAGAGACATGCAAAACTTAAAATTTTTCAGAGGCTTAGGCTTGACCCTGGGGCTGTTGGCCGGGATCGCGCTGCCGATTTCTTCTGCTTGGGCCCATGGCGGCGCGAGCGTCGATACCGACCAGTGCAGAATCTTCGTCGGCCCCCATCTAGTCCACTTCACCGCTTACCAGCCACAATTGACGGGTTCGACCGAGTTCTGCGGCGAAATACCCGAACTCGGCACCACCACCATGGTGTTCGACTACGAGGGCAAGGCGTTGCGCAACATGACCGTCGAAGTGGAATTCACCAAGGAGCCGGAAGGCACACGGATCGCCTATCTGCCGCCCGCCACCCACGCTTCCGGCACTTTCAACACGACCTACAACTTTACTGAGGCTAGCAAGTATCTGGCGCACGTCACCTTAATCAACGAAGGCGTAAAAATTGACGCCCATGTTGCGTTCAAAGTTGGCACGGCGAAGAATGAAATTTCCAGCAGCACAAAAATCATCATCGCAACTGTCTTGGTTTCAGCTTTTTACCTGATTTACCTGTCCAGCGCTCCTTTCAAGGCTTTCATTGACGGCCTGTTCAAGAAAAAAGCAGCTTAAACCCTGATCCCGCCCCTATCCAGGAACTAATCTTCTGGGTAGGGGCAGCGGCACCTTATCCAATCAAGCTTCAACGGCCTGTGCAGATGCAGAAACAATCCCTAGTTCTCTTGTTGGGTTCCGTCCTGATGTCGTTGTCTTCCGCAAGTGGGGCCGTCACCACGCCTCCACCTACCGTCAAAGTCGATGTCAAAGATGCCGAGCCGTTTTGTAACAGCGGCGTGCCGCCAGAATGGCGCGACGCGCAGGTGCTGGAAGGCGTCAAAATCCAGGAGCAGCGCGTTTGCAATCCCGACAATCCGGCGGATATTGCCGCATTTGTCAAGGGAACAAACAACATCTCCATGCAGACTTTGATGGATACCAACCTAGCGGCGGACGCGCTTACCCTGTCCAACGACACGGACGGCGACGGCGACCCTGACCTTTATGTCATCAAGCTGGAAGTCATGGAGATCAACGGCCATTCGCCGGACTTTCCCGGCGTGGTGCCCACCTTCGACATTGCCCCCGGTGTGCGGCCCAGCTTTTGGGTCTACACGCCCAAAACCCGCGACATGTCCACCAAAAGCTTCGCCAGCGCGGAGGCGAATTCCCTGCTGCGCATGCCGTCGCCGACCATTCGCGTGGAGCAGGGCGACGTAGTCTGGCTGGTGCTGGAAAACACCCATTATTTCCCCCACTCGATTCATTTGCATGGAGTTGACCATCCTTATATGGATCACGGCGGCGAAGGCAACGACGGTGTCGGACAAACCGCGCAAATGGATGTCATGCCGGGAGAAAGTAAAACTTATGTGATCAAGCCGCGTCAGACGGGCACCATGTATTACCACTGCCATGTGCAGCCGCATACCCACATACCAATGGGGTTGGCGGGGTTGTTTATTGTCGAAGAAAACCGCCCCAACAACTGGGTGCAGGTGTTCAACGTCGGCAATGGGAAAGTCCGTGCGCCTTCGGTTGCGGTTCGGGAAAAATACAGCCAAGAATACGATCTATTTTTCCAATCAGCCGACAAAGAATTGCACCAAATGCCGCAGTCGGCCAATGATCCGCGCCTAATTGCTAGGGCGATGAATCAGGAGTATGACATTACCGATTCGACAGACGACTATTATATGTTGAATGGCCGTTCATTCCCGTATACTTTGCGCGAATCGCTGATCGTCGTTGATCCCAATGAAAAAGTTAAATTGCGGGTATTAAACGGCCACACAGAAACCTTGGCCTTGCACACCCATGGCCATAAGGCGACAGAAACCCATTACGATGGCGTGGAGCACAATCCCAGCGCACAAATTACCCGTGATGTTTATTCGCTGGCACCGGCGCAGCGCGTGGATCTGGAGCTTAATACCACAGATGATGGCTTGCACAGCTACGGCCAAGGGCTTTGGATGTTCCACGACCATGTCGAAAAAGCGTTCACCACGAATGGCATGGGGGAGGGCGGTAGCATAAGCTTGATTGCTTATAAGGAATTTCTTGACGACAAGGGTACGCCGAAAGTCCATGGCATGGATCTCGCCCCATACTTCACCACGCAATACTGGGAAAGAAAGATCCCGGTTTGGCAAAACTGGGCTGACGACTGGGGTGGCCTTGGCCAACCCGCAGCAGATGCGACGGCCACTGGAACGCCAACGCCCGCCATTGCGCCTCCGCCCATTTTGTCCGCAAGTACCGCACCCGCTGCCGCACCTTCCTCCGGTGGAGTTTGGGGCAACCTGTTTAGTGGACTGTTGCTTGGGATGATTGGCTATGTTTTGTATCTCAAGCGTGAGCATATCAAGGCGGTCGCAGGCCATCTGACCGCCCAGTTGAGGGATAAGAAATGAGCACATCCAGCAT
>JBJSYU010000414.1:0-5206 GCA_046089945.1 Candidatus Methylumidiphilus sp. | reverse complement strand
GCCCTGCAAAAGGCGCTGCTCAACTCTTCCAACGGGATACGCTTGGACGACGACCTGAGCTTTCTGGAAGTCCGCTTCTCCTGAATCCCACCCAAGCGCCTTGCGGGCAACGCGCTAGGCGTCCGGCGGCGGCGGCGCTAGCACCGACCGCGAGCCGTTAGTCTCGGCGGGGCCGACGATGCCCGCCTTTTCCATGTCCTCGATCATGCGCGCGGCGCGGTTGTAGCCCACTTTGAAGCGGCGCTGCACGCTGGAGATGGAAGCCTTGCGGCTTTCCGCGACAAAGCGCACCGCCTCGTCATAAAGCGGATCGGCCTCTTCCCCGCCATCATTGCCACCCTGCGCCTTAAAGCCACCGCCAGCCTCCACGCCATCCTCGCTGAAGCGGGTGATTTCGTCGATATAGTCCGGCTTGCCGGTGCGCTTGAGGAATTCCACAACGTTATGGACCTCCTGGTCGGACACGAAAGCGCCGTGGGCGCGCATTGGAATGCCCGATCCCGGCGGCAGAAACAGCATGTCGCCGTTGCCCAACAGGGTTTCCGCGCCGCCTTGGTCGATGATCGTGCGCGAATCGATGCGCGAGGACACTTGGAACGACAGCCGCGTGGGGATGTTGGCCTTAATCAGGCCGGTCAACACGTCCACGGAAGGCCGCTGCGTCGCCAAGATCAAATGGATGCCGGCGGCGCGCGCCTTCTGCGCCAAGCGGGCGATCAGCTCTTCAACTTTTTTTCCGACAATCATCATCATGTCGGCCAATTCGTCGATGACGATGACGATGAAGGGCAGGTAATCCAAGGGCGGCGGGCCTTCCTCGGCAGACACGACCATATTGGGGTTCCACAGCGGGTCGAGAATCGGCTCGCCGGCCTCCAGCGCCTCGCGGACTTTCTGGTTGTAGCCGGCCAAGTTGCGCACCCCCAACAGCGACATCAGCTTGTAGCGGCGCTCCATCTCCGCGACCGACCAGCGCAGCGCGTTGGCGGCTTCCTTCATGTCGGTGACGACCGGCGTCAGCAGGTGTGGGATGCCCTCGTAGATCGACAGTTCCAGCATCTTCGGGTCGATCATAATCATCCGCACCTCGTCCGGCCGGGCCTTGTAGAGCATGCTGAGGATCATCACGTTGACCGCCACCGACTTGCCCGATCCGGTCGTGCCGGCCACCAGCAAATGCGGCATTTTCGCCAAATTGGCCACCACCGGCTGGCCGCTGATGTCTTTGCCCAGCACCAGGGTCAGCGCCGATTCGGAATGAAGGTAAACCTCGGAAGCCAGCACCGAGTGCAGCAGCACGATTTCCCGCGCCTCGTTGGGAATCTCCAGGCCGATGACCGACTTGCCGGGGATGATCTCGACGACGCGGACGCTAGTCACCGACAAGGCGCGCGCCAAATCCTTCGCCAGCCCGCTGATGCGGCTGGCCTTGACGCCGGGGGCCGGCTGCACCTCGAAGCGGGTGATCACCGGGCCGGGCAAGACGCCGACCACGTCCACATCGACGCCAAAGTCGGCGAGGATGTTTTCCAACAGCCGCGACATAGTGTCCAAAGCCTCCTGCGAGTAGCCCGTGGTCTTCGCCGCCTGCTGGTTCAACAATTCCAAAGACGGCAGTTCGCCCGGCTGCGCGGGGGACAAGTCGGCAGATTTGATCTTCTTGGGCGGCGGCGGGACGGGGGCGGGCGGCGCGGCGGGGGTTGCCGCCGCAGGCGGAAGGGGTTTGGGCGCGGGCGCGGCGACAGGCGTGGCGATGGGTGTTGGCGCAGGCAATGGCGCGGGGGCAGCTACAGGTGTGGGTGGTGGCACAGGGTCGGCCACGGGCGCGGACACGGCCGCAGGTTCGTCGCTTTCCTCCGGCTCGGCGGGTGGCGCCTCCGGGCTTGGCGGGGTGATCTGCGCAGGTTCTGGGGCGGCGGGTTTGGGGCTGTCCTTTTTGCCGGAAGTCGGCGGCTCGGTGGCCGCCTGCCGGCCGCCTTCCAGCTCAGGCGTGGCATCCGCTTCGGACTCTGCTTCCTCATCATCCGCCTCGGCCTCAGTTTCTGCGGGATGCGGACGGCGGGCGGCATGCCCCAGCCCGGTGAAAATGGAAAAGAAGCCACCGACCACCAGCAAAGAATATTTGCCCAGCGCATCGACCAGCGCCAGCCAGGACAATCCCGTACACCAGGAGAGGCCCAGCAGCAGCGCGGACACCAAGGCCACCAACGTGCCTTTGCCGCCGAACGCATCCCGCAGCCGCCCGGAAACCTCTTGGCCGAGAATGCCGCCGGTGCCGTCCGGCAGGGCGATAGGCTCGCGCATCCAATGCAGTTCCACCAAGGCCGCGCCGGCGGCAATGACGGCGATCAAGCCCAAGGCGCGCGGCAACAGGACAAAGGGGTTGCCCCAGCCGGCCACATTGCCTTTGTAAATGGTTTGGCCTACCACCGCCAGCCACAAGGGCAAGGCAAATGCCATCAATCCCACCATGGAGAAACTGAAGTCGGCCAGCCATGCGCCGACCGCGCCGGCGCCATTGCTGATGCTGCGGCCATAGCCGGTGTGCGTCCAGCCGGCGTCCTCCAGATTGAACGTGAACAAGGCAATCAGGTAAAACAGGGCGACTGCCGCCAACCCCAGAAAAACCAGTTCGCGGAAGCCTTTGCGCAAGCCCTCGCCGATGTCGGCGGCGGCCGCCACCCTCTTGTCTGCTTGTGACAAAATTCTCACCTGAATCAAAAAATTTAAGAAACATCCGGCCAATGTTTGCCCTGGCCAAGCCGTCAACCGGCGCGGGCAGGCTTTACGCGGCCAAACCGACTGTTCATACTAACGCAATTATCCGCTATTTTTTCACCAATTAAGAGGATCACATGAGCGAAACCAGACACGCACGGCTGTTAATCCTAGGCTCCGGCCCGGCCGGCTACACTGCCGCCGTTTACGGCGCCCGCGCCAACCTAAGCCCGCTGCTCATCACCGGCATCCAGCAGGGCGGCCAACTGACCACCACCACCGAGGTGGACAACTGGCCCGGCGACGCCGACAGCGTGCAAGGCCCGGAACTGATGGAGCGCATGCTGAAACACGCCCAGCGCTTCAACACCGAAGTGGTGTTCGACCACATCCACACCGCCGACCTCGCCGCCCGCCCGTTCAAGCTGACCGGCGACAGCGGCGAGTACACCTGCGACGCGCTGGTCATCGCCACCGGCGCGTCGGCGCGCTATCTGGGGCTGGACTCGGAGGAGGCGTTCAAGGGCCGGGGCGTGTCCGCCTGCGCCACCTGCGACGGCTTTTTCTACCGTGGCAAGCCGGTGGCGGTGATCGGCGGCGGCAACACGGCGGTCGAGGAGGCGCTTTACCTGTCGAACATCGCCTCGAAAGTCACCGTGGTGCATCGGCGCGACAAGTTCCGCTCCGAAAAGATACTGTCCGACAAGCTCATCGAGCGTTCGAAGACCGGCAACGTGGACATCGCCTGGAACCATGTGCTGGACGAGGTGCTGGGCGACGCCGCCGGCGTCACCGGCATCCGCATCAAAAGCGCCGTGGACGGTTCGACCCAGGACATCGCGCTGGACGGCGTGTTCGTCGCCATCGGCCATTCCCCCAACACCGAAATCTTCGCCGGCCAGTTGGACATGAAAAACGGCTACATCAGCGTCAAGGGCGGCGCGGAGGGCAACGCCACCGCCACCAGCATCCCCGGCGTGTTCGCCGCCGGCGACGTGGCCGACTCGGCCTACCGCCAAGCCATCACTTCGGCCGGCTCCGGCTGCATGGCGGCGCTGGACGCGGAAAAATACTTGGACAGTCTGGAATAGGGAGGGGCGTCAAGGCGGAGCGGCCTGCCCCGCCTTGCATTCTGCGGACCCGGCCGCTGGCGGGATCTTTGCCAGCGGCGGCCGCATCTGGCATCGGCAAGCGCGTCATGAAAAGAAGCGAACTCAACATTAGGTTTTACCGGCCGCGCAACGGTCAAACGGCATCGTGGGCGGCCTTGGCAAAAATGCGGCAGGCGGCGGCGGCGCACCAGGCGGGCGATGCCGCATTGGCGGAAGCGCTCTACCAGGACGTTCTGCAAATGCAGCCCGGCAGCGCCGACGCCTTGCATTTTCTCGGCATCCTGGCGGTGCAGTCAGGAAACGCCGAGCGCGGGATTGGCTTGATTGGAAAATCCATAGCCCTGAATCCGGGCAACCCCGAAGCGCACTCAAACATGGGCGTGGTCTTAAAGCAGGCGGGCCATCTTGAGGACGCCCTGGCAAGCTTCCAGTCCGCCGTCGGCCTTAAGCCCGACTACGCCGAGGCGCTTTACAACTGCGGCGCCACACAGCAGGCGCTAGGCCGCGCACAGGACGCGCTGGACAGCTACGGGCGCTTATTGTCAGCCAAGCCAGACCATCTTGAGGCGCGGATAAACCAAGGCGTCGTGCTGATAGAGTTGGGCTGTTTCGCAGAAGCCTTGGCCAGTTTCGACGATGCGCTGCGCCTGAAGCCCGGCCATGTCAACGCATTGGGCAACCGTGGCGCCGCCCTGCAGGCGCTAAACCGCCAAGAAGAGGCGGTCGCCAGTTACGACGCGGCGCTGCGGCTGCATCCCGGCCATGTCGGGACGCTTGTCCAGCGCGCCATGGCGCTGCAGGCGCTGCGCCGCTTCGACGACGCCCTGGCCGGTTACGCCCATGCCTTGCGCTTACAGCCGGACTTTGCCGAGGCGCACTTCGGCGAGGCCTTGGCGCGGCTCACCCTTGGCGACTTCGCGCGCGGCTGGAAAAAGTATGAGTGGCGCTGGGAAGTGCAAGGGTTCAATTCGCCCAAACGCCGGTTCGCGCAGCCGCTTTGGCTGGGCCGGGAACCCTTGCGCGGCAAGACCCTGCTGCTGCATGCCGAACAAGGGCTGGGGGACACCCTCCAGTTTTGCCGCTACACCAAGCGGGCCGCCGCGCAGGGCGCGACCGTGCTGCTGGAAGTCCAGCCGGCGCTGAAGACGCTGCTCGCGGAGCTTGAGGGGGTGGCGCGGGTGCTGGCGAGAGGCGAGCCGCTGCCCGAATTTGACTGCCACTGTCCGTTGATGAGCCTGCCGTTGGCCTTCGGCGCCGACTTGGACTCAATCCCCGCGCAGGCGCATTACCTTAAAGCCGACCCGCGCGGTGCGCTCGCCTGGCAGGCCCGGCTGGGCGAAAAATCCTCGCCGCGCATTGGCCTGGCTTGGTCGGGC
>JBJSYU010000413.1:0-9004 GCA_046089945.1 Candidatus Methylumidiphilus sp. | reverse complement strand
ACCCTGCCGTCAACTGTCAGGCGGCACACGCAGAAAGGTCGAACTGGCGCGCGCGCTGCTGTCCCAGCCTCAGCTGCTGCTGATGGATGAGGCGACAGTAGGCATTGATCCGGCATCGCGGAACGCGATCCTGAATGACGTCAAAACCCTGTGCCGCGAACAGGCAATGGGCGTGCTGTGGGCGACGCATCTGGTCGATGAGATTTACCCCAGCGACCATTTGATTGTGCTGCACCAAGGCACCATCCGCCAGCAAGGCAAAGTCAGTAACGTGCTGGCGGCGGTCGGTGCCGCCAATGTCAATGAAGCCTTCCAACGCCTGACGAAGGAGGAAAAATGAGCCTGACGCACTGTCTGCTGGCGCTGCGCGGCATTGTCGGCCGCGAATTGCTGCGCTTCATCCATCAGCGCGAGCGCTTTGTCTCGGCGCTGGTGCGGCCTCTGGTGTGGCTGTTCGTGTTCGCGGCCGGCATGCGCTCGACGCTGGGCCTGTCGCCGACGCCGCCGTATGAATCCTACATTCTGTATGAGGACTACATCACCCCAGGGCTGGTTGGCATGATCCAGTTGTTCAATGGCATGCAAAGCTCGCTGTCGATGGTGTACGACCGCGAGATGGGCAATATGCGGACATTGCTGGTCAGCCCGCTGCCGCGCTGGTTTTTGCTGGTCGCCAAGCTGGCGGCCGGGGCGTTTGTGTCGATCTTGCAGGCTTATGCGTTCCTGCTGGTGGCGTGGCTGTACGGGGTGCGCGCGCCTATTGCAGGCTATGTCGCGCTGTTGCCGGCTTTGCTGCTGGTTGGCTTGATGCTCGGCGCTTTGGGCCTGCTGCTGTCTTCGTTCATCGAGCAACTGGAAAACTTCGCCGGGGTGATGAACTTCGTCATCTTCCCGATGTTTTTCATGTCCACGGCGCTGTAC
Source organism: Candidatus Methylumidiphilus sp. (assembly GCA_046089945.1). Lineage (GTDB taxonomy): Bacteria > Pseudomonadota > Gammaproteobacteria > Methylococcales > Methylococcaceae > Methylumidiphilus. Next base: position 8,083 of record JBJSYU010000413.1, on the reverse strand, counting down.
CCGCTGTGGAAAATCCAAGAGTCCAGCCCCTTGCTGCACGTCTTGGCGCATTACAACCCCTTCTCGCAAGGCGTGGAACTGTTGCGTTTCGCGCTGTACGGGCAATTTAACCCTGAAGCTTGTGCCTATACTGTCGTGGCGTTGGCCGTGTTTCTAGGCGCGGCCATCGTAGGCTACAACCCCTCAAAAGGCATGATGCAGAAAAAAGGCGGAAAACCATAATGACCACTCAAACTTGGCTGGTGACCGGCGGGGCCGGTTTTATCGGCGGCAACTTCGTGTTGCGGCAAATGCAAAAAGACTCGATCCAAATCATCAATTTGGACGCCTTGACCTACGCCGGCAACCTGGACACGCTGGAATGCGTGAAAGACCATCCAGGCCATGTCTTCGTGCTGGGCGACATCGGCGACCGGATTCTGCTGGATTATTTGCTGGAGCGCTACGAGCCGGACGCGGTGGTCAACTTCGCCGCCGAAAGCCATGTGGATCGTTCCATCGATTCGCCGGAGGCGTTCATCCAGACCAATGTGCTGGGCACCTTCCAGTTATTGGAAGCCTCGCGGCATTACTGGCGCGGCCTCTCGCCGGAGCGGGCGGCGAAGTTCCGCTTCCTACATGTCTCCACCGACGAGGTGTATGGCTCGCTGGGCGAGACCGGCAAATTCACCGAAACCACGCCCTACCAGCCGAACTCGCCGTATTCCGCGTCGAAAGCCGCCTCCGACCATCTGGTGCGGGCGTATTTCCACACCTACGGCCTGCCGGTGTTGACCACCAACTGCTCCAACAACTACGGCCCTTACCAGTTCCCGGAAAAGCTCATCCCGTTGATGATCCACAACGCCGTCAACGGCAAGCCGCTGCCGGTGTACGGCAAAGGCGCCAATGTCCGCGACTGGCTGTATGTCGAAGACCATTGCCGCGCCATCGAATGCGTGTTGCAAAACGGCGTCCCCGGCGAGGTCTACAACATCGGCGGCAACAACGAAAAGACCAACCTGGAAGTCGTGCATACGCTGTGCGCGTTGCTCGACGAACTGCGGCCCGATTCCCCGCACCGCCCGCACATCAATTTAATCACCTACGTCACCGACCGCCCCGGCCACGACCTGCGCTACGCCATCGACGCCAGCAAAATCGGCCAGCAACTCGGCTGGACGCCGGAGGAAACCTTTGAAACCGGCCTGCGCAAGACGGTGGAATGGTACTTAAATAACCAAGACTGGACAGCCCGCGTGATGGATGGCAGCTACCGGGGCGAACGCCTGGGGCTGGACGACAACAACGGAGACGCATGACACCATGGCCACAAAACTAAAAGGCATCATCCTCGCCGGCGGTTCCGGCACCCGGCTGCACCCCTTGACCTATGTTGTCAGCAAGCAATTGCTGCCGGTGTATGACAAGCCGATGATCTACTACCCGCTGTCGGTGCTGATGCTGGCCGGCATCCGCGAGGTGCTGATTATCACCACCCCGCAAGATGCGCCGCTGTTCCGCCATCTGCTCGGCGACGGCTCGGCCTGGGGCATGAGTATCCAATATGCCGAACAACCTTCCCCCGACGGCCTCGCGCAAGCCTTCATCATCGGCGAACCCTTCGTCGGCGACGACCGCAGTTGCCTGATTTTGGGCGACAACATCTTTTACGGCCACGGCTTTCAAAATTACCTGTTGAAAGCGGCGCGGCAAGAACAAGGCGCCACGGTATTCGGCTACTGGGTCAGCGACCCGGAACGCTACGGCGTCGCCGAATTTGACAGCCACGGCAACACCATTGGCCTGGCGGAGAAGCCGCAAAACCCCAAATCCAACTATGCCATCACCGGGCTGTATTTCTACGATAGCCAAGTCGTGGATATGGCGAAAAGCCTAAAGCCCTCACCGCGTGGCGAACTGGAAATCACCGACCTCAACCGCTTGTATTTGGAGCAAGGCCAATTGCAGGTCGAAAAGCTCGGCCGCGGCATCGCCTGGCTGGACACCGGCACCCACGCTTCGCTGATGCAGGCGTCAAATTTCATCCAAACCATCGAAGAGCGGCAAGGGCTGAAAATCGCCTGCCCCGAAGAAATCGCCTGGAGCCAAGGCTGGATCGACGCCGCGCAATTGGAGAAACTCGCCGCCGCCCTGAAAAAAAGCCAGTACGGCGAATACCTGCTGCGCCTGCCGTCGCTGGGGAGGCATGCATGAAAATCGAAGAAACGCCGCTGCCCGGTGTGATGTTAATCAGTCCAACCGTGTTCGGCGACCACCGGGGCTATTTCAAAGAAAGCTGGAACCGCCGCACTTTCGCCGAACGCGGCCTAAACCTAGATTTCGTTCAAGACAACCTGTCGTTTTCCAGCCAAGGCATCCTGCGCGGCCTGCATTTCCAAAACCCGCAGCCGCAAGGCAAGCTGGTGCAAGCCCTGCAAGGTGAAGTGTTTGATGTGGCGGTTGATATCCGCTTAGGCTCGCCAACCTTCGGCAAATGGTTCGGCGCTTTGCTGTCGGCAGATAACCATCTGCAAATGTATGTGCCGGAAGGCTTCGCCCACGGCTTTTGTGTAGTCAGCGAAACCGCGCTGTTCGCCTACAAATGCACCGATTTCTACAGCCCGCAGACCGAACACAGCCTGCGCTTCGACGACCCTGACATCGGCATCAACTGGCCTCTGGACGGTGAACCCAGCCTATCCGCCAAAGACGCCAACGCCAAGCTGTTGAAGGACTTCCCGCAAGAACTGCTGCCCGTGTACCAAGCTTTATGAAAATCCTCGTCACCGGACGCGACGGCCAAGTCGCCTGGGAACTGCGCCGCAGCTTGGCATCTCTAGGCCAAGTCGTCGCCTTGGATCGGAGTTCGCCCACGCCGCTGGATCTCGCCGACGCAGCCTCGATCCGCCGCGCCGTGGCGGCTGTGCGCCCGGACTTGATCGTCAACGCCGCCGCCTACACCGCCGTGGACAAGGCCGAGCAAGATCCGGACGCGGCCTACGCCGTCAACGCCACCGCCCCCGGCCTCCTCGCCGAAGCGGCGGCGCAGCTCGGCGCCGGGCTGATCCACTACTCCACCGACTACGTCTTCCCCGGCGACGCCGCCGCGCCCTATGCGGAAACCGACGCCACCGGCCCGCAAGGCGTTTACGGCGCCAGCAAACTGGCCGGCGAACAAGCCATCGCCGCCAGCGGCGCACAACACTACATCCTGCGCACCGCCTGGGTGTATGGCAACCGTGGCAACAACTTCCTGCTCACCATGCTGCGGCTGCTGCGCGAGCGCGAACTGCTGCGCGTCGTCAACGACCAACTCGGCGCGCCGACCTGGAGCCGCTTGATCGCCGAAGCCACCGCGCTGCTGGTCGCCCGTTCAATGGACGCCGCAGGCCGCTTCGCCCCCGGCGAACGCGGCGGCATTTACCTCCTAAGCTGCGGCGGGCAAGCCTCCTGGTTCGAGTTCGCCGCCGCCATCCGCGAGTCCGGCTTGGCGCTAGGGCTGTTGCCGGCCACCTGCGCCCGCCTCGAAGCCATCCCCAGCAGCGCCTACCCCACCCCCGCCAAGCGCCCAGCCTATTCCGTGCTGTCGAACAATAAACTCGCCGAGGGTTTTGGCATACGGATGCCGGACTGGCAGGACGCTTTGGCGCTGTGTCTAGCCGATGCGAGCCATTAAGCTTTAAGCACAACGCCCCATACCCCCACTGAGAAAACCCATGGCAGTAAAAGACAGCAACGGCAATGAATTGAACGAAGGCGACGCCGTCAGCGTGATTAAGGATTTAAAGGTCAAAGGCTCGTCGATTGTCCTCAAACGCGGCAAAACCTTTAAAAGCATTCATTTGACCGACGACGAGGCAGAGGTCGAATGCCGCGAGGGTAAATCCACCTTAGTCCTGAAAACCTGCTTCTTGAAGAAAGCCTAAAGCGGCCAGCCCGCTGAATTCACCGCGCAATCCAAGCCTGCCTTACGCTAAAAGGTAGGCGCTTAAACCCCAAATACCCGCCATGTCGCCGCAATTCATCCATCTCCGCCTGCACACCGAATATTCCCTAGTCGATGGCCTCGTCCGCGTCAAACCTTTGGTCAAGCAAGCCGCCAAGATGGGCATGCCGGCGGTGGCGGTGACCGACCAGTCCAACCTATTTGCGCTAGTCAAGTTTTACAAAGCGGCGATGGCCGAAGGAATCAAGCCCATCGTCGGCGCAGATGTTTGGGTGTTCAATGAGGCCGAACCCGCCAGCCCGCACCGATTAACCCTGTTGGTGCAGAATTTCACCGGCTACCGCGCCCTGACCGAACTGATTTCGCGGGGGTATCAGGAAAACCAGCGGCAAGGCGTGCCGATGCTGATGGCGGAATGGCTGGAGCAGCACAACGCAGGCTTGATTGCGCTGTCCGGCGGTCGTGAAGGCAGTATTGGCCGGGCTTTGCTGGCTGGGAATGCGGGCGAGGCGAAGCGCGAATTGGAGCGCTGGCTAAAGGTGTTTGACAAGCGCTTTTATGTGGAACTGCAACGCACGGATCGTCCGCAAGAAGAGGAGTATATCGCGGCGGCAGTGGATTTGTGCATTGCATTTAACGCCCCGCCGGTCGCCACCAACGATGTGCGTTTTCTGTCACCGGATGAGTTTTATGCCCACGAGGCGCGGGTGTGCATCAACCAAGGCCGGGTATTAGATGATGCCCGCCGCCCGAAAGATTACAGCGACCGCCAATACCTGCGCAGCCCGGAAGAAATGGTCGAATTGTTCGCCGATTTGCCGGAAGCCTTGGAAAACTCGGTGGAAATCGCCAAGCGCTGCAATCTGGCGCTGACTTTGGGCAAAAACTTCCTGCCGGTGTTTCCGGTGCCGGAAGGCATGACGGTCGGCGAGTATTTCGCGGTAGCCTCGCGCCAGGGTTTGGGCGAGCGCTTGCAGGTGTCAATGCCGAATGCACCGACGGCAAAGCGCCAAGCATATTTGGATCGGCTGGAAGTCGAAATCGGCGTCATCAACCAAATGGATTTCCCCGGTTATTTCTTAATCGTCGCCGACTTTATCCAATGGGCGAAAAACAATGGCATACCCGTAGGCCCAGGGCGCGGCTCCGGCGCGGGTTCCTTGGTGGCCTATGCGCTAAAGATTACCGATTTAGACCCGATTGAATTCGAGTTGCTGTTTGAGCGCTTCCTAAACCCGGAGCGCGTGTCCATGCCCGACTTTGACGTGGACTTTTGCATGGAGCGCCGCGACGAGGTGATTGAGTACGTCGCCGAGCGTTATGGCCGGGATCGGGTGTCGCAAATCATCACCTACGGCAGTATGGCGGCAAAAGCCGTGGTGCGCGATGTCGGTCGAGTATTAGGCCATCCGTATGGCTTTGTGGATCGCATCGCCAAACTGATTCCCTTCGAGTTGGGCATGACCTTGGAAAAAGCCTTGCAGGACAGCGAGGACTTGCTCAAGGTGTATCAGAACGACGAGGAGGTCAAGGCGCTGATTGATTTGGCGAAGTCGTTGGAGGGCATTACCCGCAACGCCGGCAAACACGCCGGCGGCGTGGTCATCGCGCCGTCGAAACTGATCGACTTTGCGCCGCTATACTGCGAAGCCGGCGGCAGCAATCTGGTCACGCAATTCGACAAGGACGACGTCGAGGCGGTGGGCTTGGTGAAATTCGACTTTCTGGGCCTGCGCACCTTGACGATTATCGACTGGGCCTTGGAGACGATAAACCGGCGGCGGTCGGCAAACGGCGAGGATAAGCTGGATATCGCGTTCATTCCCCGCGACGATGCGCCAACCTATAGCCTGCTGAAACGCAAAGCCACGACGGCGGTGTTCCAACTCGAATCGCGGGGAATGAAAGAATTGATAGGCCGGTTGCTGCCGGACTGCTTTGAGGACATTATCGCACTAGTCGCTTTATTCCGCCCCGGCCCTTTGCAATCAGGCATGGTGGATGATTTCGTCAACCGCAAACATGGCCGCGCCAAGGTGGATTATCCGCATCCCAGCCTGGAAGGCATACTCAAGCCGACCTATGGCGTCATCGTGTACCAAGAGCAGGTGATGCAGATTGCCCAAGTCTTGGCCGGGTATAGCCTAGGCGGCGCCGACTTGCTGCGCCGCGCCATGGGCAAGAAAAAGGCCGAGGAAATGGCCAAGCAGCGCGAGGTGTTTGTCCAGGGCGCGACTGGGCTGGGCGTGGAGGAAAACATCGCCAGCTATATCTTCGATTTGATGGAGAAATTCGCCGAATATGGTTTCAACAAATCCCATTCCGCCGCCTATGCCCTGGTCTCTTACCAAACCGCTTGGCTGAAACAGCATTACCCTTCGGAATTCATGGCGGCGGTGCTGTCGGCGGATATGGACAATACCGACAAAGTGGTGGTGTTGATCGAGGAATGCCGCGACATGAAACTGTCCATCGCACCGCCGGATATCAACCAGTCGGAATTCCGCTTCACGGTGCGCAACAATGGCGAAATTGTGTATGGTTTGGGCGCTTTAAAAGGCGTGGGGCAGAATGCCATCGACGATTTGATCGGCGAGCGCAATACCCATGGGCCGTTCAAAGATTTGTTCGACTTATGCCGCCGCGCCGATTTGCGCAAAGCCAACCGCCGGGTATTGGAGGCGTTGATTCACGCCGGCGCGTTGGATTCGTTCAATCGCAACCGCGCCCAGCACGTCGCCGATTTGCCCGACGCGCTGAAAGCCGCCGAGCAGCATGGCGCGATGGAAGCCAGCGGCCAGGACGATTTGTTTGGGCTTGCCGACGAGCCGGCCTCCTTGCCGGAAGCGCCCAAACCCCGCGAAACCGCCGAGCCTTGGCCGGAGCAGCAGCGCTTGGCGCATGAAAAAGCCACGCTGGGGCTGTATTTGACCGGCCATCCCATCGTCCAGTACGAGGCCGAGCTGGCGCATTTTGTCACCGGCCGCTTAAGCAAACTCAGCGAACCCGACGGCAGCGGCGGCGGCTATGGCCGCCGCAACGAGGTGCGGGCGGTGGCGGCCGGGCTGGTGGTGGACATGCGCGCCAAGCAGAACAAAAACGGCAAGCGCATGGGTTTTGTGACGCTGGACGACCGCACCGGACGGCTGGAGGTGGCGGTGTTCGCCGAGGTTTACGAACAGTTCCGTGATTCCTTGGTCAAGGACACTTTGCTGGTCGCCGAGGGCGGTTTGGGCATGGACGATTTCGCCGGGGTGATGCGACTGACCGCCGAAAAGCTCTACAGCATCGAGCAGGCCCGCGCCCGCTTTTCCAAGCATTTGTTGATTGAATGGGCGGCGGATCAGGCCGACCGTGCCGCTTGGGCGGATGAACTGGCGGAATTGTTGAAACCGTTCCAAGGCGGCAGTTGCCCGATTTTGATCGACTATTGCGGGCAGGGCGCGAAAATGCGGCTGCAATTGGGCGAACGCTGGCGCATTCACCCCGGCGAGGAGTTGCTGAACCGCCTGCGCAGGCATATCGGCACAGAGCGGGTGAGTATCCAGTACCCCTAAATTCAGCAAGAGTCGGTTACAATCGCCGCCAGACTTCCCTGTGCGGGAAATACCGGAATTGGCTGTCAATGAGAAAATATAGTGCTGTAATACTGCTTGCCCTGGCCCTGCCCGATGCGCAGGCCCAGGATCTCCTCACCACCTACGAACAAGCCCTGCAACGCGACCCGTCCATCCACCAAGCCGAGTACGTGCGCAACGCCGCGCTGGAAAACAAGCCGCAAAGCGTCGCCCGCCTGCTGCCGACCTTGTCGGTTTCCGCCAACCTGAACCGCAGTTGGGTGACGACGAAATCGGGCAACCTCACGCAAAGCCAACTGGCCGGCGGCACGTTTGTGAACTTCTGGAACAGTGCGCCGACGCTGACTTTGAACCAGCCGATTTACCACCATGAGCTGTGGGTGCAACTGAGCCAGGCCGACAACCAAGTCGCCCAGGCCGAGGCGACTTACGAGGCGGCGCAGCAGGCGTTGATTCTGCGCACTGCCACGGCGTACTTCAACATCCTGTTCGCGCAGGACACCTTGGAGTTCGCCCGCATGGAGCGCCAATCGATTGAGCGGCAATTGGAGCAGGCCAAGGCCCGCTTCGAGGTCGG
>JBJSYU010000412.1:0-5155 GCA_046089945.1 Candidatus Methylumidiphilus sp. | reverse complement strand
GGTGTCCGGCAGCGTGTAGGCATAGCTGACCGCCGCCGCCAGCAAAAACAGCGACCAGACGCTATCGACAAGGCTGACATCGCGCCGCCACAGGCTGGCCAGCCACGCGGCGACGGCGAGGGCAAGCAATGGGGGGAGGGCGCTTAATAAGGCATGCAGCATCGGTGTGCCTCAATAATAGGGGCTGGAGGGTTCAGCCGGCAGGCCGTCCAAGCGGCGCGACAGCAGCATCATCAATGGCATCAGCAAACACCAGCCCAGCGCGATCACGGTCAGGCTACGGTCTAGCGGTTCCAGCGACAAGGCGCCGAGCGCGGCCCCAGCGTAAAACGCCAGCGGCCCGCCGAACAGGCCGAACAGCGCCGCCAGCATCAAGCGGTCTTTGAACCAGCGCAGCGACACGTTAAAGGTCGTGGCGAACACCAGCCACAGCGCGACAATCCAATGCGGTGCGAAGCCTTGTAGCAGCGTGCCGTTTGGATACGTCACCCAGCCGACTTGCACCAGCAGGCTTTCCCAGGCGAGGCCGATGATGCCGGCGGCAAGGATCATCGCTAATTCCGCCTGCGGGTCGCTGACATGGCGCAGATGGTGGGCCACGGCCACGACGGCGGCAAGCGTGCCCAGCCACGGCAGGCCGTGCGCGGCGCTCAGCACACAGGCCAGCCACGCGGCTTGGTTGATGGCAATATTGGCCCAGATGGGCAGTGGCTTATAGGATGCGGGCATGGTTGTCGCCTCATGAGGTTGTGCGCCGTTCAAACAGGTAATGGCTGACCCACCATTCCTGACCGTTTGCATAAGCCCAAAGTTCGGCGCAGGCCATGAAGAAGATGCGCCAGCGCATCCACCAGATCTGCGCCTGCCCGGCGCCGTAGGTCTGTTCCAAGATCGGCCAGATTTGCGCTTTGCGGCTGTCCATGTTGGCTAGCCAAGCGTTGGCGGTCTTTTCGTAGTGCCGGCCGTCCCAGCGCCAAGTGCGCAACAGCCGCAAATGTTCTTGAAATTGCGCGGGCAGGCCGTCGCTAGGCATCATGCCGCCGGAGAAGAAATGCTGGCTCATCCAATCGCTGTCGTCGTCCACGGTGAACAGATAGGGTAGGGCGCGGTGGCAGAAGACATGCATGAAGAAGCGGCCTTCGGGTTTTAGCCAGCCATTGACGCGCTTGAACAATTCCCGCCAGTTGCGCATATGCTCGAACATTTCCACTGACACGATGCGGTCATAATGGCCTGCGGCGGCGAATTCGTTCATGTCGCAGGCGATGATGTTCAGGTTGGTCAGCCCGCGCCGCTCCGCCTCGGCGAGGATGTGGGCGCGCTGGGTCTGCGAATTCGACACGCCGGTGATGCGGCTGTCCGGGTAGTGTTCGGCCATCCACAAACTCAGCGAACCCCAGCCGCAGCCCAATTCCAAAACATCCTGCCCGTCGCTTAAGCCCGCCCGCTCGCAAGTGGCTTGCAGCGCCAAGGCTTCCGCTTCGTCCAAACTGTCCACGCCGGCCGGCCAATGGCATCCGCTGTATTTCCGGTGCCGCCCCAGCACGGCCTCGAAAAACGCCGCTGGCACTTCGTAGTGTTGTTCGTTGGCCTTTTCCGGGACTAAGGCCAGCGGCGCTTGATCCATCTGCCGGATGAATTCGGCGGTGTATTCGGCCGCCGCTTGGCAGTCGGCCAAGGGCAGCGTGTTCAGCCGTGCGGCCAGCAGTTGGCGTATGCCTAGGCGGATCAGCCGGTCGGGCAGCTTGCCTTGTTCGGCGAGTTCGATGGGTCGGAACGGCATGGTGTGTCCTTTTTTTATAAAGCTCTGGTTAAGTTTTTTGCTCTCGCGCCTGCCGGGAGGCGGGCTGGGGAGAGGGTTTTAAAAACTAGCCCCCCACACTAACCCTCCCCCCGCAGGGCGAGGGGACTTGCTAACTCTTGTGGGCCAGCAAGCGGCGCATCGCCCGCACTGGGGCCAGCGCCGGGGCGGTGGCTTGGCGGAATTGGATGCGCGTGGTGCAGCCGTATTTCACCAAGTCCAGCCAGCCCTGCTCATCCACGCCGTGCAGGCCGATGGCCTTTGGCTCGCGCTCGATCAACGTGCCGAACAGCCGATCCCAGAACGAAAACACCGCGCCATAGTTGCTGTCATGCTCGCTGCGCAGCGTTGAATGGTGGGTGCGGTGCAGGCAGGGGACGATGAACAGCTTGGACAATAAGCGCTCGCCGGCGAAGTGCGTATTAGTGTGGTGGAACAATACAAACAGGGTGATGACGGTCTGGCAGACCAGCACGGTTTCGGCGCTTACGCCCATGATGCCGATGAAGGCGACGCGCAGCAAGACCTCCAGAAACAACTCGCCGAAATGGAAGCGCAGGCCGGTGGTGACATTGTAGACGCGGTCGCTGTGGTGGACTTTGTGGAAAATCCACAAGGTGTCGAAATGGTGGGTGGCGTAATGCCAGGCGTACAGCGTGAAATCCAGCAGCAGGAAGGTCAGCGCCCATTTTGCCGGGCCGTCGTCCAAGCCGCTGAGCAAACCATCGCCGGGCATCTGCTGGGCGATGAAATACAACGAGGGGATGGACAGCAGCGACAGCGTGATATCGTTCAACAGGAAGGTGGAGAGGTTGGTCAGGTAAGAGTGCTTTAGGCTTTTCTTGCCGGGCCGCAGGCAGGGCCGGCGCCATTCCAGCGCGACGCACAGCAGCAGACAACCGATGAATGCCAGCGCCAAGATATCCGCCAAGCCGCTTTCGACCAGCGGCTGGGTGGCTTGCTCGACTTGCGGCAGTTGGAACTGGCCGGCCAGGTTGAAAATTTCAGCGTCACGGTTGAGCATCTCTTAACCCTCCACGAATGATTGATGAATAAGCCTGAGACGGCTGTTGTTGTGATGTTGTCCAGGCTTTGTCTAGTAGGATAGCTGGAAAAAAATGTTTGTCAAGCATTTGTTCATGGCATATGCTATACAACACTTACTTCTTACACTTTTTTCACAGGACACTTTTCCGCCATGACAGTTCCAAGCGACCATGATCCCTTATTCGGCATCGGCGCGGTCTCCCGCCTCACCGGCATCCCGCTGGACACGCTGCGCATGTGGGAGCGCCGCTATCGGCTGGTGACGCCGCAGCGCACCGACGACAACAAGCGCCAATACTCCCGCGCCGACGTGTCGCGGCTGGCCTTAATCAAACAACTGGTGGACGTCGGCCATGCCATCGGCGGGCTGGCGGCGCTGCCGGAGCAAGCCCTGCGCGAGCGCCTGCAAGTCCACCGCGACACACCTGGACAAAGCCTGGACGACACGCCGCTGCGCGCCTTGGTGTTCGGCGACGCCCTGCCGGTGCTGCTGGCGCAGGCGCAACTGGGCAGCTTGCAAATCCTGCGCAGCCATGCGGCGTTCGCCGAATTTGAGCGCGACGCGCTGGCGGAAAAGCCCGATGTGTTGATCGTCGAAGCGCCGGTGCTGTACGAGGAGCGCGTCGCCGAGTTGCAGCAGCTTGGCCTGCGCCTGGGGCCGCACCGGCTGGTGGTGGTGTACGGGTTTGCGATGCGCGACATGCTGGAGCGTCTGCGCAAATCCGGCGCAGCGCTGCTGAAAGCCCCGGCCGACCCGGCCGCGCTGGTCGCCGCCTGCCGCCCCGGCCTGGCGCCGCCGTCGGCGTTGGCCGATGAGGATGCCGAAGTCGCGCCTAGGCGCTTTGACGGCGCGACCTTGGCGGCGCTCGCCAACATGCCGAACAGCATCCGCTGCGAATGCCCGCAACATCTGGCCGACCTGCTGTTTAGGCTGAATGCGTTTGAGGCGTACAGCGCCGATTGCGAAAACCGCAACGCGCAGGACGCCGCCGTGCATGCCCATTTGCACCGGGCGACGGGGCAGGCCCGCGCCTTGCTGGAAAATGCATTAGCTTATGTGATCGAGCGTGAGGAAATCGCCGTTCCGCTGTCTTAAGGCTTGAATTGTGCGGCGGGGCGCGTGGTAAGCTTTAAAATCCCGCTGCGCCTGTGACGGACGGAGCGCCCGCCCCGCCCACGAAAACAACAATAAACAACAACAATAAGGAGGAAGCGCCATGCGGCAGCTTTCCAACCCGACGGTGGACGCGCTGCGGCGCGGATTGTTTTTGGCTTGCCTGCTGCCGTTTGCGCGGCTGCTGGCCGGCTGGTTGACCGATGATCTCGCCCCCGACCCGGTCGAGGACATCACCCACACCACCGGCCTGTGGTCGCTGCGGCTGCTGCTGCTGATGCTGGTGGTTTCGCCGCTGAAGCGGCACACCGGCTGGAACTGGCTGATGCGGCTGCGGCGCACCCTCGCGCTGTACGCCTTTTTCTATGCCGTGCTGCATGTGCTGGCCTATCTGGTCTTCGAGCAGTATTTCGACGGGCCGGAAATCCTCAAAGACGCCACGCGCAGGCCGTATGTCATGGCCGGCTGGGTGGCCTTCCTGTGCATGGTGCCGCTGGCCGTGACCTCCACCAATGCGATGATGAAACGCCTAGGCGGCCGCAATTGGAAGCGCCTGCACCAGTTGACTTACCTCATCGCCGTCGCCGCCGTGCTGCATTATTTTTGGCTGGTCAAGCAAGACACCACCGCCCCGGCCGGCTATGCCGTCGCGCTGGCGGTGCTGCTGTGCCTGCGTCTGGCCGCCGCGCCGCGCCCATCCACCGCGCCGCCGCGCAAAGCCGGTGCGGCTTTGGCGCCGCACGCCCTGCGCAACAACCGCAGCCCCCATGCCTAAGCCACGCCAACTCGATGTCCGGCAGGAGTCTTGGCCCTTGCGCGGGGAATTCCGCATTGCGCGCGGCAGTTGCAGCGAGGTCGTCGTGGTGGTCGCGGAAATCCGCCAAGGCGGGGTCGCCGGGCGCGGCGAATGCCGACCCTATGCCCGCTATGGCGAAACCCCGGAGGGCGTCATCGATGCCATCCGCGCCCTGGCCCCGGCCATCGAATCCGGCTTGGCGCGCGAAGACTTGCAGGCGGCGCTGCCGCCCGGCGCGGCGCGCAACGCGCTCGATTGCGCGTTGTGGGATCTCGCCGCCAAGCGCGCCGGCCGGCCGGTTTGGCAACTGGCCGGCCTGCCGCCGCCGCAAGCGCTCCCGACCGCCTACACCCTCAGCGTGGACAGCCCCGAACCGCTTGCCGCCGCCGCCCGCGAG
>JBJSYU010000411.1:0-3751 GCA_046089945.1 Candidatus Methylumidiphilus sp. | reverse complement strand
CATCGCCGGCGTGGCGGGCGTGGCGTTGAGCCAATTAACTAATGTCGGGCCGAATCTGGGGCAAGCCTATATTGTCGATTCCTTTATGGTCGTCGTATTTGGCGGCGTCGGCAACTTGTGGGGTACTATGGTCGGCGGCTTGGCTTTAGGTGTCGCCGATAAAATATTAGAACCTTATGCCGGGGCCGTGTTGGCGAAGATTCTAATGCTGGTGTTCATCATCCTTTTCATCCAAAAGCGCCCACGCGGACTATTCCCGCAAAAAGGCCGGGCGGCGGAGGCTTAAGCCATGATTGTCCATGTATTGAAACAAGACAAAGCCGGCTTGGCGTTCTTATCCGTGTTGGCAGGGCTGGCGCTGTTTGTGTCCCTGTTTAATCTACTGCCTGCCGCCGATTCGGCCTTGCATGTCAGCACCTTCACCGTGACCTTAATCGGTAAATATTTGACCTACGCGATGCTCGCCTTAGCCGTGGATCTGGTCTGGGGATATTGCGGTATCCTCAGCCTAGGCCACGGCGCTTTTTTTGCGCTAGGCGGCTATGCGATGGGCATGTACTTAATGCGGCAGATTGGCGAACGCGGGGTATACGGCAACGCGCTGCTGCCGGATTTCATGGTGTTTTTGAACTGGCAAGAGTTGCCCTGGTACTGGTGGGGCTTCGACCATTTCTGGCTGGCAATGCTGATGGTGGTGCTGGTGCCGGGCGCATTGGCCTGCGTATTCGGCTGGCTGGCATTCCGCTCACGAGTCACTGGCGTCTATCTGTCAATCATCACCCAAGCGTTGACCTATGCCTTGATGCTGGCATTTTTCCGCAACGAAATGGGTTTTGGCGGCAACAACGGCCTGACCGATTTCAAAGACATACTCGGCTTCAATCTGCAAAGCGACGGCACACGGGTCGCCATTTTCCTGTTGACTATTCTGGCCTTGGCCTCCGGGTATATTGCCTCGCGCTATGTGGTGGCTTCAAAAATGGGCCGGGTGGTGACAGCCATCCGCGACGCCGAATCACGCACCCGTTTCATTGGGTATCAAGTCGAACACTTCAAACTGTGGATCTTCGTGTTCTCGGCGGTGCTGGCCGGTGTGGCGGGCGCTCTGTATGTGCCGCAAGTCGGCATCATCAACCCCAGCGAATTCTCGCCGCTCAACTCGCTAGAATTAGTTATTTGGGTCGCCGTCGGCGGACGTGGGACATTATACGGTGCCATTTTAGGCGCGATTTTGGTCAATTACGCCAAAACCGTATTCACCGGCATTTTGCCGGAAATCTGGCTATTTGCCTTAGGTGGCTTGTTTGTCGCCGTGACGCTATTCATGCCGGATGGCATTGTTGGCCTGGCTAAGCGGCACAAAAATTTGCTGCTCAAATCCGCCGCGCCAAGTGGGGAGTCAATATGAACCGCGTTGTCCGCATCCACGAAGAACCCATCGCCGAAGCCGATGGCGTCGCCGCCACCGACCTCGACACCACGCACGGGCCTATTCTGTACTTGGAAGATGTCACCGTCAGTTTTGATGGTTTTCGCGCCCTGAATGCGCTGACGTTATATATCAACGACGGCGAACTGCGCTGCATTATCGGCCCGAACGGAGCCGGCAAAACCACGATGATGGATGTTATCACCGGCAAAACCCGCCCCGATCAAGGCGAGGTGTTTTTCGGGCAGACTATCGACCTGCTGAAACTGGACGAACCCGCCATCGCAAAAGCCGGCATCGGCCGCAAATTCCAAAAGCCCAGCGTGTTTGAGCCGCTCAATGTGTTTGAGAATCTGGAATTGGCGATGCACACCGATAAGCGCGTG
Source organism: Candidatus Methylumidiphilus sp. (assembly GCA_046089945.1). Lineage (GTDB taxonomy): Bacteria > Pseudomonadota > Gammaproteobacteria > Methylococcales > Methylococcaceae > Methylumidiphilus. The sequence continues at coordinate 1,936 of JBJSYU010000411.1, read as the reverse complement.
TGGCCAAGTTTGTTCGCCCGCTTAAAACCCGAACAGGAAGAGGACATCGAAGAAACTTTGGAAACCATTGGCCTGACCGCGCAACGCTTTGACCGTGCCGGGGCTTTGTCGCACGGCCAGAAGCAATGGCTGGAAATCGGCATGCTGCTGATGCAGCGGCCTAAAGTGTTATTGGTCGATGAGCCGGTGGCGGGCATGACGCACCAAGAAACCGAGCGCACCGCCGAACTATTGTTATCGTTGGCCGGCAAGCATTCCGTGGTCGTCGTCGAACATGACATGGAATTTGTCCGCTCCATCGCGCGCACTGTGACGGTATTGCACGAAGGCTCGGTATTGACCGAAGGCACCATGGACGAAGTGCAAAACCATCCGCGTGTCATTGAAGTGTATTTGGGGGCGTGATGCTGAAAACCTACGGACTTAACCAGTTTTATGGCGAAAGCCATATTTTGTGGGATGTGGAGCTTACCGTCCCCAAAGGCCAATGCACCTGCTTGATGGGTCGCAACGGCGTCGGCAAAACGACCCTGCTAAAATGCGTGATGGGTCTGTTGCCGATTAAAACCGGTGCCATTGAACTGCAAAGTCAAGATATCACCGCGCTGAGGCCAGAAAAGCGGGCGGGGCTGAAAGTCGGCTTTGTGCCGCAGGGCCGCGAGATATTTCCATTGATGACCGTCGAGGAAAACTTGCAAACTGGCTTAGGCGCGCGGGCGGACAAATTAAAAAAAATCCCCGAACATATTTTTGAGATATTCCCCGTGTTAAAATCCATGCTGAAGCGCCGGGGCGGCGATTTGTCCGGTGGTCAGCAGCAGCAATTGGCGATAGGCCGGGCCTTGGTGTTAGACCCGCAATTGCTGATACTCGATGAACCCACCGAAGGCATACAGCCGAACATCGTCCACGAAATCGGCGATGTCATTTTGCGCCTGAACAAAGAAATGGGCGTGACGGTGTTGTTGGTCGAACAAAAACTGCCGTTTGCCCGCCGCGTCGGCGACCGCTTTTTCATCATGGAAAAGGGCAGGGGCGTGGCGACTGGGCACATGACTGAGTTGGATGACGAGATAGTCAAACGCTATTTGTCCGTTTAAAGAATTCCACCCAGATATAGCTGGGAAATGCATGTCCACATCATCGCCATCTTGGCAAGCCAAACTCAGTTTGGGCTTTGCCCAGCGCAGCGGCAAAACCGTGTTGGCCGAGCGCCAGCAACTCGGCCCGTTGACAGTGCAGCGGGCCTTTTACCCGGAAGGTGATTTGGCGCATCTTTACATACTCCACCCACCCGGCGGCGTGGTTGGCGGCGATGATCTGCACATTACTGCCTATTGCGCGGATTATGCCCAAGCCTTGTTGACCACGCCGGCCGCCGGCAAATTTTATCGCAGTGCAGGCGCATGGGCCCGGCAGCGTATCACGCTGCGCGTAGGCGAACATGCCAGCTTGGAATGGTTGCCACAAGAAACCCTGTTGTTTGGTGGTGCGCAAGTGGATTTGCAAACTCAAGTCGAATTGGGCAATAATTCCCATTTCATCGGCTGGGATATGCTGTGCTTGGGTATGCCGGAATCACAGGATAGTTTCGAGCAAGGCGCGGCGCGTCTGAAACTGCGCATCCATCTGGAAAACCAGCCTGTGCTGATTGAAAACCTCAACGCCGACCATGCCTTCGCCCAAGCGGCTTGGGGTTTGCGCGGCAACCCGGTGTTGGGCGTATTCTATGCTTACCCGTTCCCAAAAGCCGACCTAGCCGCCGTGCAGGCATTATGGGAGGCGCAAACTGGCTTTGCCGCGACATGGCTGGACGGTTTGTTGGTGTGCCGGGGCATTGCGCCGCAAGCCGCCGCGATGCGCACCGAATTTGAGCGCGTTTGGCGCTTGACCCGGCCGTTGGCGATAGGCCGCCCCGCCTGCTCGCCGCGCATAT
>JBJSYU010000410.1:0-15298 GCA_046089945.1 Candidatus Methylumidiphilus sp. | reverse complement strand
CGGGTCCAGCCCGGCCGAGGGTTCGTCAAAAAACAGGATGTCGGGATCTAAGGCCATGGCGCGCGCCAGCCCGGCGCGCTTTTGCATACCGCCGGACAATTCCGCCGGGTAATAATCCTGAAAGCCGGCCAGCCCGACCAAGGCCAGCTTCAGCGCGACGAGCTCGCGGATGTCGCCGGGGCTGAGCGTGGTGAACTCGGCCAGCGGCAGCGCGATGTTCTCGGCCAGCGTCATCGAACTGAACAAAGCGCCGCTTTGGTATAACACGCCGATGCCCATCAGCAATTTCCGCCGCTCCGCCGCGCTGGCCTGCCACAGGCTGCGTCCGTTGTAGAGGACATCGCCTGCGGCGGGCCGGTGCAGGCCGACGCAATGCCGCAGCAAGGTGCTTTTGCCGCAGCCCGAACCGCCCATGACGATAAAGATATCGCCCCGGTTGACGGTGAAGCTCAAATCGCGCTGCACCACGAAATCGCCATAAGCCATGGTCAGGCCGGTGACAGTGAGAGGGGCTTGCGTGTAGTCCATCGCCTCACCAGTGCAAAGTGGCGACAAGCAAGGCCATCACCGCGTCAGCGCAGACGATCATGACAATGCCGGTGACCACGGCGGAGGTCGCCGCCAAGCCCACCGCCTGCGAACTGCGCCCGCATTGCATGCCGCGCATGCAGCCGCTGAGCGCCACCAGCACGCCGAACACCGCGCTTTTGCCGACGCCGACCATGAAGTCCTGCAAGCGCAGCCGCCTGAGGATGTGCTGCGCATATTCCAGCAGGGAGATGTCGAACAGGCTGTTGCTGACCAAGGCGCCGCCGAGCATGCCCAGTAAATCGGCGTACACACACAGCAAGGGCAGCATCAGAATCAAGGCCAGCATGCGCGGCACGACCAGAAATTCAATTTCCGAAAAGCCCATCGTCTTCAAGGCGTCGATCTCGTCGTTGACCTGCATCGCCCCCAGTTGCGCCGCGAACGCCGCGCCGGTGCGCCCAGTCATGATGATGGCGGTCATCAACGCCCCCATCTCCCGCGCCATGCCATAGCCCACCATGTCGGCGATGTAGGCCTGCGCCCCGTAGCTGGACAATTGCACCGAGCCGACAAACGCCAGGATCATGCCCACCAGCAGGCTAATCAGGCTGACAATCGGCAGCGCGTTGGCCCCGCATTCTTGCAGCAGCAGCCACAGGTCGCGGCGGCGATAACGCGCCCGGCCCAGCAGAAACGCGCCGAAGCCCAGCGCCGCCTCGCCGATGAAGGCGGCGATGGCCCACAAATCGTGGGCGCCGGCAATGGCCGCCGCGCCCAGTTGTTCCAGCAAGCCAGGATGGGCGTCCGCGCGCTTTGCGTCCAGCCGCTCCGCCACCGCGTCCGCCAGCTCCAGCAGCCCTAAGACGCCTGTCGGCAGGCCGCTGCGATCCACCGCCACGCCGCGCCTTGCGCAAGCCGCGTCCACGTTCGCCACGAAAGCCAGCAACAGGCTGTCCCATTCGCCCAGCGCGGTGGTTTCAAAGCAGACGGCGGCGGGCGGGTCTGGCTGGCTCAGCCGGACGAGAACTTCCGCCGCGGAAGGCCGCGCCGCCGCCGCCACCCAATCGCCGGCCAAGCCGACGCGCAGCCGCCGGCCGGGCAGTTCGCTTAGGGTCAGTTGGGGAGTGGTGGGATTGTGCAGAGCCACAGACGTGGCGGGGCGGGCCTTATCCATCATGGCGGGCGGCGTGGCGATCCATCAAGGCCTCATCGGCTCCATGGCGGCTTTCTCGTCGGCGATGCCCATCTCACTGATTAGCACGTCCAAATTCTGCGTCATCGCGGCCAGCACTGGGTCTGGCAGCGAGAACAGGGCTTGCTGCAACAGCCCTCGCGGATGAGCCTGGGCGGTTGCTTGCTGGAGTATCGCCAATCCGGGCGCGCTAAGGTGCAGGCTGACGGCGCGCTGATCCTGACTGTCGCGCAAGCGCTCGACCAAGCCCTTTTTGACCAATTTGTCCAACAAATTGCTGGCGGTGGATTGGTGGATAGACATGGCCTTGGCCAATTCAGTGACACGCATGCCGGGGGCGTTTGACAATTCCCACATCGCCCAAAGCTGGGCGCTGCTGACCCCCCACTGTGACTCCACGCGCTGCGAATGCTGATGCACGGCCTTAAAAATTTGGCGGAAGCGCTTCAGCGCCTCAAACGGCCAGGCCTGGCCGGGTGGCAGTTCGGTCGCCTCCTCTGCGGGCAAAAGTTCGTCGTCAAAAACCATCGGCGGGGTGGACATGGCTACTCCTGATATTGGCCCCGGTATTTTGCATCATCCTCGCCGGAAAGGGCGCCAGCCTAGTCAAAAATTTCGTAATAATCGGCTGCTTAGTCTAGCACCCTCACCGTTCCAGATCGCCGGACGGGTGCCGTGGCGGCTTTGCTGCCCGACGAAGGCCAAAGTGATGCCCGCGCATATTGTCTGACCGACTGAAAAGCGTAGCCCACAGCTTTGAGACCGCCTGGTCTTTTTTGGCGTCAGCGGGTTATGGAAGGGCGGGGCGGCGGTTTCTGTCCCGCCTAGACGGACACAAATACAATCCGGTGAAGGGAAACGGATTTTGAGTTCCATGGCGGATTCCTGGTGCTTGTGGGTGCAATCTTTTTAGCGCGCCACCGACTCTATACGCAAATCTTTAACCAGATTGCGCAATAGCCGTTCCTCCTCTTGGGAAACCTGCGCTTCCTCAGCATCTCCCGCATTGTCGCGGGCGGCGACGGCGACCTCATGGCAGATATGAAGCAAATGCCGTTTTTTGTCTTGCCGGGCCGGTTCGACCACACCTTGGATAATCTGATCGACCAGTTGGCTTAACAGCATCCGCTTGCTTGGGTCGTTAGCCGCCGAGGGTTCCAGCAGCGGCATGAAGAACCGCCGGGCGCGCTGCATGGTAATTTGTGGCACGTCGGCATTCACACGCTTGACGAACGCCTCCACATAATGGAACAGGGTTTCACTTCCTCCTTTTGGCAGCGTCCATCCGCCCACATCACCTCAATAATCGGCACCAGCCATAAAAACTGGTAATTGTAATTGTCCAAATCCAAGTCTAATTGTTGGCACAAATCAGCAATTGCTGTATCGTCACGCAGCATGGCTCTCTCCGCTTCGTTTGCTCAAACATACTAAAAAAATCAGCCCTCATACGCTTCGTCTTGGGCAATCACCGCCAGCACCCAAGAAAAATTGCCTTCCGACAGTTTCGATCCGCAATAGCCACAAACCCCGGCTTGGCCGACTTTATCGGCGGGTGCGCCGCAGGACGGGCAGGTTTTCAAATCATACGCCGCCGTGATTTTCTCCACGCCCGCGACGCGGATGAATGTCCAGTATTCGCTAAAGCGCCGTGGTCTTTTGTTGGAACCACCAATCACCGCGCCGCGCTTGTCCACCGTGTAGTCTATGCACGAAGCATACACCCTGACAGTGATCGACTCGTAAAACTTGTCCAAGTCGATCCGCGCCGGGACAATCTGTTGAATCTCGATGTTGTCCAAACGGTTTTGCCAGCCTTGCCGGGCATATTCCTGCATCCAAAAGTCATTCGACTCATACAGTCGATCCGACACCAAATGCCGCGCTTGCGGCCATTGCCCCCGGCTCCATGCGGAATAGGTCGCCAGAAAATATGGTTTGACGACCTGCCTGGCAAAGCCGTCGAAATACGTTTGCCAATCCGCCAAGCCATGGGCGCGGACAAATGCCTGTTGCTGGCTGGGCAAGCTGGCTTGTTTGAGGGTGGGCAGTTCGGTGCCGGTTTCCTCGACATAGCCGCTGGGATTATCGACAGTAAATTTTTGTGTGTTGATGACTCGGACTTTGGCGACCTGCCATTGCTGTTCACCGGCTTGGATGAACGTGTGGCAATACTGGCATTCTCCGGCGTCGGTGAAATCAGCCGGTGCGCCGCAAGACGGGCAGGACAGGCTACGCATTTGCGCCGGCTGCGCCGACAAAACCCCGGCTTTCCGCGTCAATAACCAGCGCTCGCGTTTGACAAAACGCGCATCCTCACCTGAGGCATATTGCACACTGAGGTTGGATTCAAAATCCACAGTAATGCAGTCTTGGCCGTCCAATGCCGCAATATCGGCAATCTGCGCCTTGCCGATGACAATGTCATGGACGCGCTGTGGCGCACTGGCTATCTGGGCTTGGGAAATAATCGCCGAACTCAAATATGGCGACAATTGTTTGAATGCCGGTGTGCCTTTGAACGTATAAAACTTGTGGTATAATAGGCTGGCAAAATCGATCAGCAATACCCTGGAAAAATTGCCGTCGTGGGCTTTCAATTCTGCCAATTGCCGATCAATGTCGAGGCGGGACACTTCGGATTGGCGGACGGCTTGGAAAGTCTGCGCCGGACTCGCCAACGAACCTTGCCCCAACAAGCGCCACAGCACATAAATCACTAAAATCAAAAAGATGATTTCGAGCAACAGTGTGAATCTGTCAGCACTGCTTGCACTGCTGCTGGAACCAGAATAAATGTGGATGCCGGAACTGCTGGAACTGCTGGAACTGCCGGAAAAGCCGGAAGAAGACCCACCCCAACTTTCGCCGGAACTGCTGTGGCCTGACGAACCGCCGCTGGAATGTCCGCCGCCGCCGCTGTAGGAATGCCCACCGCCCATACGCGCCTGCGACGGCGTGACAGCCGCCAATATCAAGGCCAAGCCCGCTAACAGCAAACATAAGCAACGCACTATCGCTAAACCCCATTTGGCGTTCATAAATCAACCTGGTTAGCAAGATCCTTAAGCCAACCGGAAGGGGCGGCGTTCGCTGAATCTTGCTGTGTGGCAACCGACCAGTTTGCCATCCTTGGACGCTGGATTCCGGCGTCCGGTCGGAATGACGGAGATTTTTTCGGCATTGGCTGAAACATATGGCTAATCAAGTAAGTCAATGTCCAATTGGTCGGGCAGTTCGTTGATATCGCTTTCGATCTGCGGCACATACTGGCTGAACACGACGGGCAAGGCCTGCAACTGCGCCATCAAGGCGAGTGTCGGCTGTTTCGCCTTGAAAATGCCATTGAACCCTTGCCGAATCTTTGCCCATTCGCCGGGCGGAATCGCCGATTCCACGCCCCAATCGGCAATCACCGCGACTTGCCGTTCCAACACAGCGACGAAGATCAACACGCCGATATGGTCTTGGGTGCGATGCACACCGCCTTTTTGGAAATAGGCCCGTGCCAGTATTTCGGTGGATTTTTCCATGCGCTTACGGCCCACCAGCCGCCGCAGCACGGCGGGTATGCCGCCGACCAGCACCGCTCCCAGCACAAACGCTGCAATCGTGCCGCCGTAAATCATCCAATCATCGAAGGTGTCGGGGGAAAAGCGAAAATAGCTCAAAGCCGTAAACGCCAATGCCGAACCCACCGCCAAAGGATATTGGCTGTAGCCGTCGGCCTGGGGTTTGACGACGACGACAAGTTCAGCATGGGATTGCCGCTCCACTTCGGCGATGGCGCGGCCAATATCGGCGCGGAAATTGGCATTCAGATGCTTGAGCATAGGCTTTACTGCTTCACATAAATCAGTTTATCGGTCGCAAACCCTAAGCCTTTGGCTTTGGCGATGAGCTTGCCCAGCACTGCATCCGGCAAACTCGGCATCCGCGCCAATATCCACAAATACGAATAATCCTGGCCGCAGACCAAGGCATAGCCGTAGTTTTCGTCCAGATCGATGACATTGTAAGCGCCATAAAACGGGCCAAAAAATGAGACTTTCAAGCTGCCTTCGCTGGCCGGGCCGACAAAATAGGCTTTGCCCTCGGCCTCTTGCCAAGCTTGCTTGGCCGGGTCATAACCCCGGTTCAGCACACGCAAGCCGCCATCGTCGCGCAGGCTGTAATTCGCGTTGATTTGCTCCAGGCCGGTTTCAAAGCGGTTTTCCAAGCGGGCGATCTCATGCCAGCGGCCAAGATAGCGCTGCGCGTCGAAACCTTGCACAGGTTTGATGTTTTCAGGTATGCCGACGCAGGCGGCGAGTAGGCTGGCGAATAGCAGAGGCAGGATTTTGCGCATGCGCGTTTCCTAAAAGTGGGTGTGGGAGCGCGGGCCTCTGGCCCGCGCCCATTACTAAAACTCTGACTAACCTTGTGTTATGCAGCAGCCGCTGTGCAGTCGTAGCACCGACATCTTTGCCGACTACAAGTATCGGCAAGAAAGCCTCGGTCGGTCGCCCCAGACTTAATAAACGCCGGCAAGGATGCCGGCGCTACGTCGATCAGCTTACAACACCACCTCAAACCCCTCAAACTGCGGCGGGCCTAAGTATAAGCCTTTGGACGAGCCAGCCCCGGAGTGGGCTTTGCGGAAGGCTTCGGAATGTGTCCACGCCTCAAACGCGGCGGTGGATTCCCAAATCGAATGTGACGCGAACAGGGTATGCTCGTCAGTGCTGGCACCGCGCAGCAAATGAAATTCTTTGAAGCCCGGCACTTCGTCCAGATACGATTCGCGGTTTTTCCAGACTTCGACAAATTCATCTTCCCGGCCTAGGGCGATTCTAAAACGGTTCATGGCGATAAACATGGTGGGTTCCTGTGTGGTTCGGTGAGTGGGGCGCTTGCTGCGCAATGGGGACACAAAGGGATGGCCAGAAACCACCCCAAGAAAAGTTTAGGCTTTAGATTTCGCCCAGGCCAACGCGCCGGCCAAAACAACTGCCCCGCCCAAGGGCCAAAAGAATAGCTCAGTATGTGGGCGGTAATAGCGTTTGTCGCGTTCGACCGGCTCCAATTCGTCCAATAACTGGTATATCTTTTCCAACGCGGCGACATCGCGGGCGCGGAAATAACGGCCGCCGGTTTTTGTCGCCAGCGCGGTCATGGTTTTCTCGTCCAAGTCTTCCGACGGATTCACCCGGCGCGCGCCAAACAAATCGCGGATAATCATTTCATCGGCGCCGACGCCGATAGTGTAAATCTTGAGTTTCTCCTTCGCCGCCAAATCGGCCGCCTGCAAGGGCTGCACCTCGCCGGCGGTGTTGGCGCCGTCGCTGAGCAAAATCAGCACGCGCTGCTTTTCCGGGTTGTCGCGCAGGCGCTTGACGCCTAGGCCGATGGCGTCGCCAATGGCGGTCTTCTCGCCAGCCAGACCGATGGCGGATTCTTCCAACAGGGTATGCACGGTCTTGCGGTCGAAGGTCAGCGGCGCTTGCAGATAGGCGCGGTCGCCGAACAAAATCAGGCCGATGCGGTCGCCGGTGCGGCGCTCGATGAACTGCCCGGCGACGGACTTGACGGCGGTCAGGCGGTCAACCTCGCGGCCATTCAGCTTAAAGTCGCGGATGTCCATGCTGCCGGACAAGTCCACCGCCAGCATCAGGTTGCGCCCGCTCATCGCCAACTCTATCGGCTCGCCCAGCCATTGCGGTCGCGCCGCCGCCGCCGCCAGCAACACCCAGGCGAGGGTGGCCAGCCACAGCGCTGCGGGCTGGGCGGAGGCTGGACGGGCGGCGGTCGGCAAATCTTCCAGTTCCGCGAGAAACGGCATGCGCAGCGCGGCTTGGCGCACCGCGACGTTGGCCGGCCAAAACCGCCAGACCAGCCAGGGCAAGGGCAGGGCGGCGAAAGCCCAGGGCCAGGCGAATTCGATCATGGGCGCGGATCTTCCGGGTCGGCGGGCCGGGCAAAGCGGCTGGGGTTCAAGTCCGGCGGCGGCGACGGCTGCGCCATCACCCCCTCGCCCGCGTCGGGGCGCGGCGCGGACGGCGGGGCGGCTTTGCCCGGCGCGGGCAGCGCCGCCACCCAGCGCCGGCAGAGGTCGAGCAGCGCGTCCAAGTCGGCGGCGACTTCGCGCCGGTAAGGCGCTTCGATCAACAGCCGCCCGGCGCCTTCGCGGAAATGGTTGCCGCCCAAAGGCGCGTCCAAAAACGCCAGCCATTCCATGCCGATCAGGCTGGCGACCGCCTCGCGGCGATACACGCTCATCGCCGTCCGCCGCAGCAAGATGGCGATTTGCTGGACTTTTTCGCGCTGGCCGACGCGGCTGGCAGCGATTTTGTCCAATTCCTGCAAGGCTAGTTTTTTAGGCGTCGGCCTACGCAGCCAGCGCCATAACCAGACCAGCGCGACAATAATCAGCGGCACACCGATCAACAGCAGCCACCAACCGGGGGCCGGCGGCCACCAGCCGACGGGGGCGGGCAGATGGATGTCGCGCAAGTCAAGTTGGGGTTCCATAAGGCTTTTACGTTGCGGGGGGGCGCTTGTGCAGGCTGTCGCGCAGCACGGTCAAGGGGTCGTCGGTGGTCAGGCAGGGGATGAAGCGCATGCGCTGTTGGCGGGCGAGTTGCTCGATGGCGTCACGGCGTTGGGCGTAGCGCTGGGCGTGGGCCGCAGCCGCCGCTTTGCTGGCGTCCAAGGACGTTTCCCGCCCGCCGTGGGCGAAGCGGTAGCGCCCGCTGTCTGGCAATTGGCTTTCCAGCGGATCGGACAAAAACACCAGCGCCATATCGCAATGCCGGCGCAGGCGCAGCAGGCTGAATTCGCCGACCGGCCCCAGCCCGCGAAAATCGCTGAACACGAACACCAGGCTGCCGGGGCGGGCATGCTGGGCCAGCCGGGCCAAAGCCTGATCCAAGCCGGTGTCGGCGCGGCCGACGCCGACCGGCGCGGCGTCCGCCAGTTTTTGCAGCAAATGCAGCACGGCGCGTCGACCATGCTCCGGCTTCAACTCGACGCCGCCGGCTTCGGTGAACACCTGTCCGCCAATGCGGTCGCCATGGCGCTGTGCGCTCCACGCCAGCAGCGCGGCCAAATGCGCGGCCTGTACATATTTGAATGCGCCACGGGTGGCGAAAAACATCGGCGGGCGGGCGTCCACGGACAGGAACACCGGGCGCTCGCGCTCCTCGCGGAATACTTTGGTATGGGGCTTGCCGGTGCGCGCCGTGACCCGCCAGTCTAGGTTGCGGACATCGTCGCCGGGGGTATACAGCCGAGTTTCGTCAAACTCCATGCCCCGACCTTTGAAATGGGATAGATAATTGCCGCTTTGCGCGGCGTGGGCAGTGCGTTCCCGCAACCGCAAGCCAGATGCCGCCCGCGTGAGGCCCACCAGCGTCGCCAACGTTGGTCGGGCAAGTTCGATATTCTCGCCCCTCAGCGCGGCAGGCACGGGGGGCTCCGCCACGCCTGCAAGGTATGCCGAACCATCGAATCTCTGCCATGTGCTGCGCTGGGCACGACGTGCATTACCGGGTCGGTCAATTTTGGCACAGCAAGTTACTCTTACTGACGCGGTAAACTGTCGCTGGTTGCGGTTGCCCAAGCTTATTGGCGATTTCTGACAACCGCACCGCCAAGGCTTCAGGCAACACGGCAAACGCTGCCGATGCCCCGTTCAGTAGGGTATTGCCTAGGCCAAAGCCGGTCGGCTTCAAAGTGGCGACAGACTGCCAACAAGCGAGCGGATACGCCAACTTTGGCATGGCTTTCGCGCCCCATCCCATAGTTTGCCGGTCAAGGATGAGGTAGCCCTCGTCGGCGCTTTGCGTAATCCCCTCCCCCGGTCGATTTTGCGCCGCCAGGACCCCATAATCATAAAATCGAGCGGGCAGATCCGTGTCGCCGACAATTCTGGAGTAAATAATGGCAATATTTTCATTATTCGCGCTACCAATCACCCAGTCGTTAGTGTGCGCCCTGGCAAACGCCACAGCGGCTTTGCTATTGCTTGTGAATGTACGGTAATCGACTTGTTGCAAAGCACCCAAAGCTACGCCACCTATAACCACGATAGCCATTACCACAAGGCTAGTCTCCTTTGGGATATTGGCGATTTGTCGGCCCGCAAGCAGCGCGATGGGTGCCAAAAAAATAGTCAGATAGTTTGACTGTTTCTGGACGAATCGAAATGGATTTATCGAAACCGGACTCAAAGACAAAAAAATGAGCAGAGAAACAAGCCAAAAAATGATATACAGTTCAGACTGGCCGATGTTCGTTGAAAGCGACCTCCTAGTCGCAGCAACAAACAAGATGGGAATGGCAAAAAAACAGGAAATCCAAGTATGCCTAACATCAAAAAAAAGATATTTCAAATAATAATAAACAGGCAATTCATCCGCAGCTTGTGACGAAGCTAGAGCGTTGCTAATTTGTCCAGTGACAACTTTGTACAGATGCAGCGGATCGTCCGCAATCCATTGCATCAATGCAAGATGGAGCGCAAACAGAAGTGCTCCCCCAGCAATGACGTAAACCCAGCGGAGGTTGATCCGCCAAAAAATCAGCGGATACGCCAAAAATGGCAAAACCGTGATGAACGCAAGCTCCTTAGCCCAAAACACCAACCCCATCGCTACGCCGCAAAGGAAATAAGTACGTCGGCGGTTTGACTTTTCGCCAAGATAAAATAGACAAAAACTAAGCGTTATAAACAAGCAGACGACAGGGTCCGCATGAATTCTTGTCGCAACCGCAATGTGCAATGGAAAGCTTGCCATTATAAGGGCGACATAAGCTGCCGTCCGGTGTCCCCATAGCCGAACTGCAAGCAAGTATACGACTGCGATTTCGGCCAAAGAACAAAATAGAGGCCATAAATTTGCGGTAGGCTCGCTTACCCCAAAAAAATGCAATAAAAGGCCGGCAGGAATATTAAAGCCATAGCGCAAAGCACCATTATAGTTCGCACTGCTCCAAGTGCCAGTTGCCACATCTATCGAACGTTCCAAATACACAATATCATCGGAACCAAACATGCCACTGAAGAACAATAGTCGGGTGATAAGCGCAAAGGTAAGCACACCTGCCAATGGCAACCATTGACTTCTATTGACCTGTTGTTGATCGGATGAAATGAATTTATCAGAATGACCACTCATAATTCCACCTATATTGCCATTAACTGAACAAACGCATATATTTGTTTGCGCTTGATAATTGCGTTGGCGCTAACCACTTGGGGCGATATCGAAAAACTGTTTCCGCGTATGCCCTTCGGCTGCTGACAGGCTCAGCCCGAACATAAGATATTGACAGCCAAAAAAACCATTCGCATAGGGTGTATCGAAGGCTGGGTATTTTTCGATGCACCCTACAAAAGATGCCGAGTTTATCGCGTCGGGTAGGAGATATATTAGCTCCAATCGGCCTTGTGGGGCTGCGCGTGTAGCTTGCCTGAGTTGCCGCTGGACGGGTAGCCAGCTTTTTGCTGCATCCTGAACAAATCGCTGCATGTGCTACTGCCACACTCTTTTCGTCAAGACCTCCCTTGAGCGAGCGTAGCCGAAGGGCTTAGAACTAACGGAAAATACATTTTTGCAACTGCGATTAAACAAGTAATCGATTGTAAAAACACCTTAGCCAATGGCTTGATTTGCACAAACCATGCTTATATTTTTTTTTCGATAAAGTAGCGCGGACGGCGCTTAGTCTCCAAATATATCTTTGAGACATATTCCCCAACCACTCCAATGCTCAATAACTGTATGCCTCCCAAAAAATACATAGGAACAACCGATGATGCCCAGCCTGGTATGGTCGTTCCCGTAAAATACCATCCGTAAAGCACCCAAAGCGTCATTGCAAAACTTATGATGGAAACAACCATACCCAAAAGCGTGATAAACCGAAGTGGAACCACGCTGAACGATGTTATGCCATTGATCGCCAAAGAGACCATTTTCCGCAGCGGATATTTTGACTCCCCGGCAAAGCGCTCGGAGCGGTCATAGTATACGGTTGAAGAGGGAAAACCCAACAGCGGGATCACGCCGCGCAAGAACAGATTGACCTCGTCATATTGTTTCAAGGCATCAATGGCGACTTTGCCCATCAGCCGGTAATCTGCATGGTTATAGACGATGTCAACCCCAAATGCATGAAGCAGTTTATAGTATAGGCTGGCCGTGCCCCGCTTGAATACTGTGTCTGTGGCTCTTGAGTCGCGCACGCCATAAACAATCTCAGAGCCTGCTTGGAAAGCCTTGACCATTTCCTCCATGACGGTTATGTCATCTTGGAGATCCGCATCGACGGTAATGACAGCGTCGGCTTCGACAGCAAAAAGGCCGGCTAGCAAGGCGTTTTGATGGCCGCGGTTTCTTGACAGCTTGATGCCATGCACGCGGGGGTCTGCAGCCGCAAATGACTCTATCATTTGCCAAGTTCTATCCTTACTGCCGTCATCGACAAAGTGAATGCTACTTTCCCCACTAATCAAGCCCGAACCCTGCATTGAATCCATCAGCGCCAACAGGCGCTTATTGGTTTCGGGAAGAACATCCTCTTCGTCATAGCAGGGAACAACCACGCTTAGCTTTGTTGCCATAAATTCCTCTATAAAATGCGCTTTCTATAATGGAAAGAAACTAGACCCAGCTACTCTGCAGTAGCGCTGGCCGGTGTCGCCCGTGTTCTAAACACGAAAAACCGCTGAAGGATGTAAGAAAAAACAGCTATCGGCAGAATTGCTATGGCACCTGAGTAATACACATCGAAACCACTTCTTAGCATGACTTTAATGAATAAAATATTACAAATATATATGATTACCCAGCTTAATAAAAAACGTAGAAACAGCCTTTTATCGCGTTTTCTAAACACCAGTGTGCTTTGCGTACAAAAACTAAATAGAATGCCCAAAACAAGAGCAAAAAAATTTGCCACTGGATAGGGCAGTCCTATCATTAAGAATCCAACGTAGATCGAATAGCTAAAGCCAGTATTTGCAATCCCTACTATTCCAAATCGGATGAACTGCTTAGCGTTGCTCATCAATACACACAACACAACATGATATGCCCTAAACCTTAGGTGCTTTACAAACTGCTACAATATACTCACATACCATACCTGATGGTATCTCAACGACAGAGTGGTGTTCAAGTTTATCGTACAAAAAGCGTGGGATTTTTAGGGCTGAATTTAGTCTTCCACCAACATGCCCAGGCATAAAGCTGCCTATTTTTTCAAGCAGCTTCATTCTCCAATATGGCGTCGGATTCTGGCCTAATAGCGAAACATCAGCAAATTTTGTGCTCAACAAAGACATGAACTCCATCGCATTGTATTCGCGGACATGAAAAGGGTTCCATGGCTTGTCCATAATCTGCTTTCCAGGCATTGTAATAGTTCGGTTTGGCGTCGAGCATATAAAGGTTCCATTTGGCGAAAGAACTCTGACCACTTCGCTAAGAAACCCGCTATCGTCATCAATATGCTCAATCGTCTCAAACGATACAAATACATCAATGCTTGCACTTTCCAAGGGCAGAGAAAGTCCGTTGGATTGAGCCACTGTGACATTTTTTTGCGTACTGCAACGAAGCTTTGTGGCGTTCACTGCGTCCGCTGACAAGTCGAATGCGTAGACATGGCGCCCCCCTGAATTGGCAAAAATATGAGTACCTAGGCCCATGCCACAAGCACAATCAGCTATAATCGCATCAGCAACGTACTTGCTGGCATATATCCACCTCGCTTGATGTTCATGGTGAACCCATATTGGCAATGCCCCAGCACCAAAGCGTTCTTGATCAATATCCACAAAACCTCCTAAAAAGTATCGTAATCACAGTTTGCTAAACTTATAAAATGCCAATCTAAGGCAATTATTAATCTTGGCTAGCATTTTGCCCAATACAATGTCCAAAAAATTAATTTTAAATTTTTTTTGTGTTGCGCACTTATCAATAAAGCGGTGAAAATTTAAGCTTTGCTTATTTCCTATTGCCACGCTCCACGATATATTAGACACCCGAAATGACACCAGCGGTTCGGTAAGACAATAGGCATCACCATTGACTAAAAGCCGGAACCAATAGTCGAGGTCAATAACATACCCTATGCTCCCATCAAAATTGCCTGCTTTGTCGGTCAAAGACTTGCGGAACATCACGCCCCCTGGTTCTCCTATCAAGTTGGTTCCGAAACGAATGCTGCTACGGATGGCGTTTTGGCCTTTAATGCGTCCGCCAGCACATCCAGGGTAACTGCGTTTGGCAATCACCCGGCCATGCTGGTTTATGATGTTGCGGGCGCAGAACACCAGCGCGATAGTCTGGCCTTCGTCGCTATCCAAAACATCAACCTGCCGTCCCAGGCAATTGGGGGCCAGCACATCGTCTTGGGGAAGCAGCTTGAAATACCGGCCCTTAGCCTCTTCCAAGCATCGGTTCCAGTTGCCTTCCGGCCCAAGGTTGCTGGGATTTTTGACGTAGCGGACTCTAGCGTCTTGGTAGCTCGACACTAAAGCAGCAGTTTGGTCTGGGGAGTTGTCATCAATGACAACTACCTCAAAATCCGTGTAATCTTGGGCCAAAACCGATTCGATTGCCTCGCTGATATAGGCTTCGCCACGATAGGTTGGTATACAAACCGAAACGGTTGGGACTGAAAGCATTGGGTGTTAAGATTAGCTGTTGTGTAGTAAATACAATTCCGCTTGTATGCAGTAGGCATACGACTTTGCCCTAGGTAGGGCTGCATCCTACCATAAAGTTTATAGAAATGTCACCTTTTTGCTGGAACTTCAAGAGGTCTTGTTGGCGCAGAAAAGCCAGCCAGCGTACTCCTAGGCAAAAAGTAGCCTCATTGTGGACGCCTATTGCTATTGTCAGCACCGTTATGCTTTGTAGTCGGCTTCTGCCCTGTTTAGTCTTCGACATGCTTAAACGTCCAATAGGAGTTTAGGAAATAGTTTACCAAGGTGGCCGGCATTATGCCGATAAACTGGTGCACTTGCGGCGGTACGGCTGGAAACGCCAAGGACAGCGCGACGAAGGTGCTGTAGCTTAAGCTCAGCGACAGCAGGGATATGGCGTTGAACTTTAGCCCCTTGATGCGGATGCGGTCTTTGGTGTTGCGCCAGCGGAATGTCCAAAAATTGTTGAGCAGGAAATTGGACAGGATGGAAAGCTCGATGGCAATCGGTGAGGCGATAAATTTATTTAACTCAAAAGCCAGCAGCAGCGTGAAAAAACCTAAGTTGACGATTACACCTGATGCGCCTACGACTAGAAACTTCAAAAACGTTTTGGAACTGTCGAAGCGAATCCACCAGGCATTGAGGATAAACTCGACAATATCCTTAACCCCCAGTTTGGAGTCGCCATAATGGCGGTCAATAAAATCCACGGGGACTTCGACAATCTTGGCTTTTTCCACCGTCGCCGCATGCAATAAGGCCACTTGGAAGGCGTAGCCTTGCACCCGCAGCGCGGAGAAGTCGATGCGCTGCAATATTGAGGTGCGGATGGCGCGAAAGCCGGCGGTGCAGTCGCGCACCGCGTAAATGCC
>JBJSYU010000409.1:0-10270 GCA_046089945.1 Candidatus Methylumidiphilus sp. | reverse complement strand
TTCGCGGGCGTCCTTAAGCGTCACATCGGGGTAGACGCCAAAGGCCAGCCGCTTTTCTTTGCCGCCGTGGCGGTACTTTAGCCGCCAGTATTTGGCCCCGGTGGGCATGGCTTCCAGGTACAGCCCTTTTTCGTCGGACAGCTTGTAAGCCTTGTCGCGGGGCTTGGCGTTCTTGCAAGCGGTATCGGTCAGCATGGGGGTTCTCCGTCCAGAGTTTGCGCGGGTTTGCGGGTGTTGGGGGCATCAGCTTTGGGGGCATGTGCTTAGGCTCCCAGATATGCCCCCAAATCCCCCCGGATGTCGCTAGACGTTAGGGGGCATCTCTGGACGAAGCACAAACAAAAAAGCCCGCAGTTGCGGGCTTAAGTGGGTTTTATCGGATGTTGTTGGATAGGTGTTTGGTGGAGGCGGCGGGAATTGAACCCGCGTCCGAAAATCCTCCGCCGTCGGCTCTACATGCGTATCCGTCTCTTTGGTTTTAACCGACCTCCGCCCGAGCGGCAGGGAGGATGGACGGCGATTCCGGTGTTTTTTAACGCATCCACCCCGGAAGAGTTTCAGCGCGAGCTTACAATTAGGTTACCCCCGAACCGACAGCCTATAAGCGGGCGGCCTGCCGGAGGCTAGCTGGCTTAAGCAGCTAGGGCGTAGTTTTCGTCGTTTGCGACTACTTTTTTGCAGCGTGTTTTACGAGGTCAACTGCACCTCGGCATGCACCTTGGGTTTTGCGATCCCCGTCGAAGCCAAGTCGCCCCCGGTGTTTTGGACTGGCAAGTATACCAGCGCTTAAGCGATTGGCAAGGATTGTTTTGATCTGTCGGGGCAGGGCGTTCAATACGCCCCGCCGGTTTTCTTCGCCACCTTGTCGCGCAGGTACACCGGCTGGGCGTCTTCCGCCGCGACGCAGCCGCCGCGCCGGAACACCTCCGCGCCTAAGCGGGCAATCCAGGCGGCGCGGGGAAAACGACCGGCCAGCACGCCTACGACGCGGCTTTCGCCCAGACGCCCGCGCAGCGCGTCGGCATAGGTGCCCCAGCCGCTGCCGATGCCATGGCCTACCGCGTCATCGCCAAACGCCACGTCGGTGGCGGCGGCGACGGCTTCGGCGTCTTGCAACTGGGCATCGCCGTCGGCGCCGCGCCGGTACACCGCCCAATAAACCTCGCCCATGCGGGCGTCGATGCACGGAAACGCGAAGCCGCTGGCGGTTTCGGCGAACGCTTCCTGCGCCATCGCCGCCAAGG
Source organism: Candidatus Methylumidiphilus sp. (assembly GCA_046089945.1). Taxonomy (GTDB): domain Bacteria; phylum Pseudomonadota; class Gammaproteobacteria; order Methylococcales; family Methylococcaceae; genus Methylumidiphilus. The sequence continues at coordinate 9,026 of JBJSYU010000409.1, read as the reverse complement.
TGGACACCGGGGCGACCGGCAAATCCGCGCCTAAGGCCAGCCCTTGCACGACGCCAGTGGCGATGCGCACGCCGGTGAAAGACCCCGGCCCGCGCCCGAAGGCCAGCGCGTCCAGTTGGCCCAGGCTTAGGCCGGCTTCGGCCAGCAACGCCTCGGCCATCGGCAAAATCAGTTTGTTGTGTTCGCGTGGGGCGATTTGGTAGCGCTCGGCGACTTCGCCATCGCAATACAACGCGGCGGAACAGGCTTCGGTGGAAGTTTCCAGAGCGAGTAGTTTCATGTCATGCGGGCTACGGCCTTAAACATATTTCACCGATACAATCTCATATTCCCGATCCCCGCCCGGCGCCTTCACTGTGACGACATCCTCCTCACGCTTACCCACCAAAGCGCGGGCAATCGGCGAGGTGATATTGATGCGGCCTTCTTTAATATCCGCTTCGTCTTCGCCGACAATTTGATAAGTCACTTTTTGCTCGCTGTCCAAATCCAACAATTCCACCGTTGAGCCAAACACCACTTTGCCGTCGGCGTTGACGCGGGTCACGTCGATAATCTGGCAATTCGACAGTTTCGCCTCAATTTCTTTGATGCGGCCTTCGGCGAAACTTTGCTGCTCGCGGGCGGCGTGGTATTCGGCGTTTTCCTTCAAATCGCCGTGGGCGCGGGCCTCGGCGATGGCGGCGGTGATACGCGGGCGCACGACGGTTTTCAGATGGGTCAATTCCTCACGGAGTTTTTCGGCCCCCTTGACGGTGATGGGTATTTTGTTCATTGCAGTATCCTAAGCTTTGGTTTGAAACTTCCCCTCTCAGGGGGATATTGGGTTTTAGTGTGGTGGAAATAATGGGTGGAAGCCAGACCTCCCCCGCAAGGGAGAGGGGGAGGCTTCTACCAGTTTTTGTGCAAATCCTGCAAGCGATTGACATCGCTGGAATGCAGTTCGTCCAGTGCCAAGCAAGTGGCCCAAGCGCCGGCCAAGGTCGTAGTATAAGTCACTTGTTGCTGCAAGGCTTGGCGGCGGATCGTGAAAGAATCGGCGATGGCTTTTTTGCCGTCGGTGGTGTTAATGATGAATTGCACCTCGCCGTTTTTAATCATGTCCACGATATGCGGCCGACCTTCGCTGACTTTCAACACCCGTCGGCATTCCACGCCCGCCGCGTTAATCACCTGCGCGGTGCCGCCGGTCGCCACCAGTTGAAAACCCTGTTCGGCCAGTTTGCGGGCAATCGGCGCGATTTTCGGCTTGTCGGCTTCGCGGATACTGATGAACGCCACGCCGCCGGTCGGCAGTTTAACGCTGGCGGCGCGTTGCGCCTTGGCATAGGCCTCGCCAAATGTCGCGCCCACGCCCATCACTTCGCCGGTCGATTTCATTTCCGGCCCCAGCACCGGATCGACGCCGGGGAATTTGATGAACGGGAACACCGCCTCTTTCACCGAATAATACGCCGGAATGCGCTCATCAAACACGCCTTGTTCGTCCAAAGTTTTGCCGACCATGCAGCGCGCGCCGATTTTCGCCAGCGGGTAGCCGGTGGCTTTCGACACGAATGGCGCGGTGCGCGAGGCGCGTGGATTCACCTCCAAGATATAGATTTCTTCGCCTTGAATGGCGAATTGGATATTCATCAGGCCGACCACGCCCAACGCTTCGGCCAGCAGAATCACTTGTTCGCGGATTTGCTGCTGGATTTCTTGCTTCAAATGGTAGGGCGGTATCGAGCATGCGGAATCGCCGGAATGTACACCGGCTTGTTCAATATGTTGCATCAAACCGCCGATTAGCACACGCTGGCCGTCGCGCACCGCGTCCACATCCATTTCGATGGCGTCATCCAAAAAGCGATCCAGCAACACGGGCGACTCGTTGGAAACACTGACTGCCTCGCGCATATAGCGGCGCAGTTCGTCGTCATTGAACACGATTTCCATGGCTCGCCCACCCAGCACATACGATGGGCGCACCACCAGCGGATAACCGATTTCGCGGGCACCATCGAGTGCGTCTTCCAACGAACGCGCCGTGCGGTTCGGCGGCTGTTTCAAGTTTAAGCGATCCACCAGTTTTTGGAAACGCTCGCGGTCTTCCGCCAAGTCGATGGAATCCGGCGAGGTGCCGATAATCGGCGCACCCGCCGCTTCCAAAGCGCGGGCCAGTTTCAGCGGGGTTTGTCCGCCATACTGGACAATAATCCCATACGGCTTTTCCAAATGGATGATTTCCAGCACATCCTCCAAGGTCAGCGGCTCGAAAAACAGCCGGTCGGAGGTGTCGAAGTCGGTGGATACCGTCTCCGGGTTGCAGTTAATCATAATGGTTTCAAAGCCGTCTTCACGTAAGGCCAAAGCCGCATGCACACAGCAATAGTCAAACTCGATGCCCTGGCCGATGCGGTTCGGCCCGCCGCCTAGCACTATGATTTTCTGGCGGTCGGTCGGTGCCGCTTCGCATTCTTCCTCATAGGTCGAATACAAATAGGCGGTGGCGGTGGCAAATTCCGCCGCGCAGGAATCGATGCGCTTATAGACTGGGCGGATGCCGTGTTTATGGCGCACCGAGCGCACTTCCGCCTCGTTGCTGTCTAGCAGTTTCGCCAACCTCGAATCGGAAAAGCCTTTGCGCTTCAGCGCGAACAGTTCATCGGCGCTTAAAGCCGGCAACAGGCGTTTGGTGAGTGCTTTTTCTTCGACGATCAAATCTTCGATTTGCGCGCGGAACCATGGATCGATACTGCTATAGCACTGGATCTCATCCAACAACCAGCCGATGCGGAAAGCGTCGGCAACATACAAAATGCGGTCTGGGCCGGGGTGGCGCAATTCGCGTTGCAGGGTTTCGTGGGCGTCCTCGGCATTCACATCCAATTTCGGACTCAAGCCATCGATGCCGATTTCCAAGCTGCGCAAGGCTTTTTGCATGGATTCTTGGAACGTGCGGCCAATTGCCATCGCTTCGCCGACCGATTTCATTTGCGTGGTCAAATGGCTGTCGGCTTGCGGGAATTTCTCGAAGGTGAAACGCGGGATTTTGGTGACGACATAATCGATGGACGGCTCGAACGAAGCCGGCGTTGCGCCTTTGGTGATTTCATTGCGCAACTCGTCCAGCGTATAGCCGTCCGCCAGTTTTGCGGCGACTTTGGCAATTGGAAAGCCGGTGGCTTTTGAGGCCAGCGCCGAGGAGCGCGACACGCGGGGATTCATTTCGATGACGATCAAGCGGCCGTCTTTAGGGTTCACCGAAAACTGCACATTCGAGCCGCCGGTATCCACGCCGATTTCGCGCAATACCGCTATCGAAGCGTCGCGCATGATTTGATATTCCTTATCGGTGAGGGTTTGCGCGGGGGCGACGGTGATCGAATCGCCGGTATGCACACCCATCGGGTCGAAGTTTTCGATGGAACAGACAATAATGCAATTGTCGTGGCGGTCACGCACGACTTCCATTTCAAACTCTTTCCAGCCGAGCAGGGATTCCTCGATCAATAATTCGTGCGTAGGCGACAATTCCAAGCCGCGCTCACAAATCTCGATGAAATCCTGTTTGTTGTAGGCGATGCCGCCGCCGCTGCCGCCGAGTGTGAATGATGGGCGAATCACCGCCGGATACCCGACTTTCTCCAACACTTGCAAAGCGTCTTCGATACTATGGGCGATGCCGGAACGCGCCGAGCCTAGGCCGATTTTGTCCATCGCCAGCTTGAATTTCTGCCGATCTTCGGCTTTGTCGATGGCCTCTTTGCTGGCACCGATCATTTCCACGCCAAACTGCGCCAACACGCCTTCGCGGTCGAGATCCAAGGCGCAATTCAGCGCCGTTTGCCCGCCCATGGTCGGCAGCAGCGCGTCGGGGCGTTCTTTTTCAATAATCCGGGCGACGGTTTGCCAATCTATCGGCTCGATATACGTCGCGTCGGCCATTTCCGGGTCAGTCATGATGGTCGCCGGATTGGAATTCACCAGGATAACCCGGTAGCCTTCCTCCTTCAGCGCCTTGCAGGCTTGCGCCCCGGAGTAGTCGAATTCACAAGCCTGCCCAATGACGATGGGGCCGGCGCCTAGGAGAAGGATGCTTTTTATGTCGGTGCGTTTTGGCATGGGGCGTATTTTCTCACGTTCGCGTGTAATGGCGTGGAGATATTGGTTTAGCACGTCCTAAGGCAATTACCTTATTGGTTTTTCGTGCAAGGTGCAGTGCAAAATCTTTCAAGAAACTTTAAATCCTCATACAACCTGTGTATTTTTTCCGCCACTGAGTCTAAGAATGGTATTTACAAATGCTTTGAGTTCAGTGCAGGCATTGATTGCTATCGACAAGTCATTGCCATTAAGAATTTTTCCTGCGTCACGGGTTTTGATGTAGCTATCTCTGCATTGGCCGATCTCGAATATCTCTTTAATTCTGTACGCGGGCGGGTTGTTGTGGTTGACTGTTTCAGGGAGACCGGCGGGGGCTGTTTTGTTATGGCCTGCCATTTTTTGGATCGTTGACCAATACGGCAATAGCCAAGCTTCAAAATCGTGCTGGGCTGCATGAGGGTGAAAGCGTGGCTCGCTCCCGACCCATTTCCGCATTTTTGCCTTGGCATCTGCCGCATCGAGAAAATCAGGTGGGTTAGTTCCGGTGTAGACATCAGTCAACGCAATAACATGATCCACGGCGTTTCTGCCCTTCAACTCGTTTTCCACTACCCGTCTTAGCTCATCTTTCTTGGGAATTCGTCCGTTGTAGACATTGGGGACAAGCTTAGGCATGTGGTCGCTCAGGCGAGGCTTCAAAAACTCCCTTAAATGCGGCATAAAGACTCTTTCGGTTTTCCCTTCAACGATGATGGCGATTTTCATGAGCGGCCTCCCAGTCGCCCCATCCGCCAGACTTCATCTAGGCTATAGTCCTCCAACCAATGCTCCAAATCCAGTGTATCCGCCCATGTTGCGGTTGTGCAGCCCGCTTCGTCAATATCCATTACCACGACTTCTTCCGGTTGCAGAAAGCGGATAAAACGGTCGGAATGGGTGGCGACAATCAACTGGGTGCGCTTGGACGCTTCGCGCATAAGATCGGCAAGCAGGCTTAGAAGCTCCGGGTGCAGGCTGATTTCCGGTTCATCAATCATCGTGACGGTAGACAGATGCGGGCTTTGCAATAGGGATACCAACCACAAAAACCTTAACGTGCCTTCCGATAGCTCATTCATATAAAACGGTTTGCCGAATCGGCGATCCTCCCAGGTCATTGCCAGCACGCCAGCCGCCACAGGCGGAAAGCTTATGCCCTTGAAGTCGGGAAAGGCCGCGACCAGGGCATCGACAATCACATCAAAACGGTTGCGGTCAGTTTCCCGCAGGTAATATAGGTATGGCACCAAATCTTCCCCATCGGCACCGGGTAATATCGCGGGCTTCATGAGCTGCGGCAATTTGATCGGGGCGCGTGGGCTGATATCCAGTGCGTGATATTGCGTTGCGGTGGCAAGGATGCGCCGCAGTTCTTCCGGTTGACGAAACATCTTAGGCACTTGCGCCAATGAGGTTTCTAGCGGATTATGCTCCCAATCTGGGCGAATCAGGCGGTTTGAGCCTATTTCATAGTATCGAATATCTCTATCGCTTGAATCTATATGCTTAAACGGTGCTGGGTATCCCTCTTTTTCTTGCGAGAGAACTTCATAGGAAATAGTGTAACCGTTTGCAGTTGGTGCCAAACCAATTCCATATTCCAAAGGCTTATGGTCGGGAACATCCATAGCAACCGCAAACTGAATGTCCTCACGCTTGCCCCGCGTCACTAAACTAGCGATGCCACCTAAGCGCGACAGCATGGCGTTGAGGTTGCCAGACGCCGACGCGGACAGAATGGAGAAGGCGTCCAGCAGGGATGTTTTGCCGACGCCATTGGCACCAATCAATGCCATAAACGGTCGCACGGGCAAGTTCACTTCGTCCAATCGGCGAAATCCTGATATTCTGACCCGGCTGAGGCGATACATAGTTAATCTTTAAGTTTTTTAAAATTATTGCTTTGGAATCGCCGAAATTAGCGCCCGCAGCGCATTATTCACGGCTTCCGATGACTTAAAAACTGCGGCTACATCAGAATCCAGCACGACAGATATTCCCGATTTGGATTCTGCAAATCGATTAGGTTTTGACTTTGAGTAGTCAAAGTCGTATTCAGGTAACATATCCGCCTCTAGGCTAGTGGTGTCGATGCTATTCATTCTGCTATTTGTGTTGATTTGGTAACGACTTTATATGGGTGATAAAGAAATGCACCCAACCTGCACGGCTAACAATCATCAACAAACAGTGCATCCCAATAGAAGTCATCATTAGATGGTATAGTATACCCCTCGTCTTTGACTATATATGTAACAAAGCGACCATACATTGGACTTCCAAGCATATCGGGTGAGATAGTGTGAGGCGGGTATACCACTATTTGCGCAATTGGCTCAATATATCCAGCGAATTTATATGCAGCGGCTACAAATTCAGAACAAAAATAGCTATTAGGAAACCGTTCTAAGACGCAGTAGTGGGGGGGCATTCTGTCGAGTTTCCGATAATATCTATTTTGCATAAAAAAGCCCGGCTCAAAAACGCCATTGACAAAGTTCTCAAGCCTTTTTCGCGCTGATTCTCCTTGCAGTGATTCTGTGTGTTCTTGCTTTTTTTTCGGAAATTCTTTGTAGTCCTTGAAAGTCACATTCGAATTTATGGCCTCATCAATGAACTGATTTAGCCGAGTTATTTTTTCATCAGTCCAAAACGATGTAGTTCTAAAAACAGCTATATGCTCATAAACCCTAGAAAAACTTTTAATATCTATTTTTTCAGCATGTTTTCTTATGTGCGCTACTTGTTTGGCGTCTATGCATATCGCTGCATGGGTATATGAGCTTTTTGTGATATCTGATATATCTTTAAAATTTGCGCGACAAAGCAAGATGTCGCCAGGTAAGATGTCGCCAGGTTTTACATCATCTTTATGTATGGTTTTTGGCAATAAACCGTGTTCGTAACTATCACATCTTCTGGAAAGTTCTGAAAATCTATCGATATACCTTTGAAGATTTTTTTGCTCTTCTGGATTTAGCAGATGTCCGCGTGACATGAATTCTTTATACTTGCCGTCAATAAATTCTTTAAGTTCCTCAAGTTCTTGCTGGGTATTTGCATTTTGTGACATTTTTAGCTTTCTCGTGTATATATTAAGTGAAACAAGGCACACAAAGCGTACCTTTCTCTGTAGGGTAGTTAAACGGCTCTGTCGGGTGTCTACACGGGACATGGAGAATTCGGTGGGCAGACGATAAAGCCGTCTGCCCACCCTACGTTGCTGGCAATAACTCATGCTGCTCGATGTTTCGCCCTGCCTTTAGATTCGCCAAGGATTCCAGCAAGCGTCGTGCATTGGCGGGTTCTTGCAGCAGGTACGCGGTTTCTTCTTCGCTGCGTTGGATGCTGAGTAGGGCTTCGTATTCCTCGATAGATAAGACGACCGAAATACGATTGCCCACTTCGTCAGTCAAATACTTTGGATGCAGCACAAGGCCCATCGTATGTCTCCACTGGGTTAGCCAAGTAGGATGGGCAGACGGCGCTATCGGTTGCCCACGCTGAACAGCGAGATTCCGGTAATGGAACCAGAGTTCTGGCAAGGCAACATGATTCAAAGCGGTGCGGCATGTCCGGCCAAAAACGCTTCGTCAATATGATTTTCCAGTGCTTCAAACCGTCCAGCTAGAATATCTTCTGCAATCTGTTTATCCCATTGATCGGCTTTGAATTCTTCAAACCATTCCGTAAATCTTTGCATATCTTCGGAAGGCAGTTGGGATATTTCATGTTTCAGTTCTTCAACATTCATAGGCTATACCTCTGTGCAAGTTGGCATTCTTGGCTTGGATTTCGGCATCCTTTTTGTCGATGTTTACTGATGGCAGCGTTGCAGCAGTGTAAGTGGCTCCAATATTGCCTGCTTTGACATCTCGAATAGCCGCTAGCAGTTCTTCTCCAATGTTGCGCTTCGCATCACGCGCCAAGAGTTCATTTTCACTGAGAGGCATGGCCCATCTCCTCGGCAATTTGTTTACCTGATTAGCATGATACTTCAGCCAACCGGAAGAGATGGCTATTGTTGAATCTTGTTGTATGTCAACCGGCTAGTTTGCCATCCTTGGACGCTGGATTCCGGCTCCCGGCCGGAATGACGGCGATTTTTTCAGCATTCGTTGAACCATCTTGATTAGCAAAATGTTTTAGCCAATCGAAAGGGACGGCTTTCGCTGAATCTTGTGTATGGCAACCGGCTAGTTTGCCATCCTTGGACGCTGGATTCCGGCTCCCGGCCGGAATGACGGCGATCAACACAACTCACCCCGCCATCATCCCAATAAACCGGTCAAACAGCGGGGCCAGGTCGTGGGGGCCGGGGCTGGCTTCGGGGTGGCCTTGGAAGCTGAAGGCTTTGCGGTCGGTGCGTTCCACGCCTTGCAGGGTGCCGTCGAACAGTGAGCGGTAGGTCGGGCGCAGGTTGACGGGGAGGGTGTCTTCGTCCACCGCGAAGCCGTGGTTTTGGCTGGTTATCATGACTTTGCCGGTCGCCAGTTCTTGCACCGGGTGGTTGCCGCCGTGGTGGCCGAATTTCATTTTGACGGTTTTCGCGCCGGAGGCCAGCGCCAGCAGTTGGTGGCCTAGGCAGATGCCGAACACCGGCACGTCGGCGGCGAGGATGTCGCGGATGGCGGCGATGGCGTAGTCGCAGGGTTCGGGGTCGCCGGGGCCGTTGGAGAGGAATACGCCGTCCGGTTTTAGCGTTAGGACTTCGGCGGCGGGGGTTTGCGCCGGCACGACGGTCAGGCGGCAACCGCGCTCGGCCAGCATGCGCAGGATGTTGCGCTTGATGCCGAAGTCGTAGGCGACGACATGGAAGTCTGGCGTTTGGGCTTCGGCGTAGCCGGTGGATAGACGCCATTCGCCTTGTGTCCACGGGTAGGCGGCGGTGGCCGAGA
>JBJSYU010000408.1:0-5918 GCA_046089945.1 Candidatus Methylumidiphilus sp. | reverse complement strand
CATTGAAAATTGTGTGCCATTCGTAGGCGTTTGCGGATAGCCTTTGTAATGTATCCAGAAAGCGTTGATATTTTGAAAAGCCTGCTCCAAGCTTAAGACGCCATTATAGCCATTGGCCACCGTTTGATACGCAACCCGCGTGGCATAATTGGTGCCATCGCCAGAACCCAAGCCAGGGTTGAGCGCAGTGTTAAAGCCTAGTATCTCCCAGAGCGCGTTGGCGCCAACATTAGGATTGTCGCTTGAGATGGCTGCGGAGAAGTTCATTGACTTGAGGTTAAACGCCGCGCTATCGACAGCGCGTATGTAAATGCCGCTGGAGTCGGAATGATAGCCCAGCATCCGGTTGCTGCTGCTGCCCACGCGATGCAAATGTGCAATCGGGTTGCTCGTGTCTTCGGCAATGCCAACCGCCATGCCGCCCTCATAGTAGCAGCCGACTGACGCCGTGCCTGAACATTGGCCCGACGGCAACGGGGCAAGGTTTGACTTACCGGCATAGCTTGAGAACACCATGCTCTGAAACCCCAGTTCAACCGGGCCGGGTATGCTGGGCGGCGGCACCGGGCCGGGCGGCATGGGGTTATTGGCAAGATACTGCGCCCTTTCCGCCTCCAGTTGGGCTTGGTATTGCGCGCGCTCTGCCTCGATGGTCGATTCCACCGCCTTGGATGCAGCCTGCTTGCCGTCTTGCCAGGATTTGAACGTGTTCAAACCGCCAAGCTGGGTCAGCCCTTGCGAGGTGACACCGCCGGAAGCCGCCGAGACGACGTCGCCCGGCGTGGCGATAGAGGCTGAAGTGCCATTCGCTTTCTGCTTGTACTGCAACTGGTTGGTCATTGTCTCCGGCAGGCTGTAGGCCGGGGAGGCGCCGCTGTAGGTGTCGCGGTCGATGCTAAAAGTGAATTCGATGCGGTCGTTCACCGGCAACACGAAGTCGCCGTGGTAGACATCGACCGTTATGCGGTTGCCGCTTTCCTGGTAGTGGCCGTACTGCACATTGCCCTCGGCTTCGGCGACCGGCACCGCCGCCAGGGTGAGGCCGGGCAGGCTCAGCGCGGCGCTGGTCAGCGCCGCGAGGGCGGCGCTGCCCGGCTTAATTGCAGCCACAGCCGCCCCCGCCGCCGCCGTGTCCGCCTTGCGAGGCTTCCTTGCTGCTGAAGACGTGGTCGCGCAGGCCGGTCAGCGGCGGGTTGGGCGAGGGCGACATCTCTTTTTTAGCCAGATTGCCGCGCTCCCAAGGCTGCACGGTCGCGCAACCTTGGGCCAGCAGCAGGGTGCAGCACAACAATAATTTCAGCCAAAACGGACGGGGGGCTTGCATGGGCGGTCTCCTTAAGCGTGGTTATTCGGCCAACAGGGTTTCCACGTGTTTGCGGATCAAGTCTTGGTCTTCGTCGCGGAAGCCCAGATGCACCAGCCGGACATTGCCTTTGCGGTCGAGCAGGTACGAGGACGGCATGGCTTTCACATCGAACAGGCGCGGGCATTCGCCGCTGGCGTCGAAGGCCATCGGATAGTCCACCGGCGCGGTTTTCAGGAAGGCGGCGGCGTCTTCGGGGTTTTCATCGACGTTGATGGCGACGATCTCAAAGCCGGCCTTGTGGTGCTGGTTGCGCAGGCTGTTCAAAAACGGCATGGACTTTTTGCAGGGCGGACACCACGTCGCCCAAAAATCGATCAGCACGACTTGGCCTTTGTAGGCGCTCAAGTCCAGCTTGCCGGCATTGCCGGGCCGTTGCGCCGGGCAGTCGGGCGGCGGCGCGCCTTCTTGAACGGCCAAAGCCAGCGGACTGCCAGCCAGCAGCAGAAGCAACAGGGAGATTTTTTTCATCGGTATTTGCGGGGGGCGGGTGGGTTCGTGGCTAGGGCGGTCTGGCAGGCGGCCGTTGCGGCGCATCCCAGCCCGGCTTGTCGTCATCCGGCTACGGCCAGCATCCTGATTGGTGCTTTCAGCACTTATTATGCCGAAACCGTCGCCAATGGCTGGACGGCTTTGGCCGCAATGCTAGATTCAAGCTCAAAGCCATTAACTTAAGCCACAATTGGAGTGCAAGATTTATCTTGCGCAGGGCGCAAGCCCTTGAAAAAAATGCAAGATAAATCTTGCACTGCAAAGCCGACCCGCGCGGAACCTTTAAAGGTTAACGGCTTTGAGGCTTGGGCCAGGGGTGGATGGGAATGTTGCCCGCTTTCCGGGTTCAGGCATATGCCGCACAAATGCGGCATATCACACAGCTACTCCCGCGACGCCATCTCCATCAACAGCCGAAAGAAGCTGATGGCCGAGTAGATCAGCACGGCGTACAAGATCCATTCTTGCGTGGACACGCTGCTGGGGTCGTCGTCGAAGAACACGATGCCGATGGTGGAGACTAGGGCCAAGGCGAAATAGTTGTACATGGGGCGGCTCTTAAGGGTTGCGGGGCTTAGGGCTTGCGGATTATAGCGCCGAAGCGAGCCGCGCTTATTGTTGTGGTGGTTGTTCGGCGGGGTAAACCCCCACGCCCTGCTCCAGGATGATTGGCGATGGGCTGTTCGGGCGCTGTTCGTATAGGCCGGTCAGCTTGCGGCGGAATTCGTTGGTGATGTCCTGCGAGCTTTGCGCGCTGTCCACCACGCGCGGCGTCATCATCACCACCAGCTCGGTGCGGTTGAGCTTTTTGCTGGTGCTGCTGAACAGCGCCCCCACCCAGGGCAGTTGCGCCAGCACCGGAATGCCAGTCAGGTTGTTGCTGGTGTTTTCGATAATCAAGCCGCCCAGCACGATGGTCTCGCCGTTTTTCACCGCCACCGAACTGCGGATTTTGCGCTGCGCGATGGTCGGCGACTCGATGCCGCCGGAAGTCTGCGATTTGACATTGTCCACCGCCTGCTCGATTTCCATCGTCACCAGCCCGCCGGCGTTGACCCTAGGCCGCACGCTCAGCAACACGCCGGTGTCCTTATATTGGATCGACTGTGTGCCGACCAGGCCGGTCGTCCCCGCAGTCGGCAGCGCCTGGGCGGTCAGGATCGGCACTTGGTCGCCGACTTTGATGTTGGCCTCTTGGTTGTTCAGCACCATCAGCGACGGGGCCGACAATACATTGATCTTGTTGCTGGCCGCCAGCGCGTTCAGTTCCAACTGGATGTTTTTGCCCATGTTGACCAAGGCATAGGTGAAGCCGCCGGACGCCGCCGCGCCGGAAACCAGCGCGCCGCTGGCGTCGGTGATGGCTTTGCCGAACTGCCCGGCACCGATAGTCCGACCGTTGTCGGATCGGTGCGAGAAATACCATTGCAGCCCGTATTGCAGCTCATCGGTCAGCGCGACTTCGACGATGGTGGCGTCCACCAGCACTTGCAGCGGCATCACGTCCAATTGCTTGATGACCGCCTCGATATCGCGGTATTCCTGCGCCTTCGCCATGATAATCAAGGCGTTGTTGGACGGGTCGGCGACGATTTTCATATTGTTGCCGAGGTCGGCCACCGCCGAGCCGCTGCGCCCCCGGTTTTGCCGCGAGCCGCCGGAACTGCCGAAGCCGCCGCTGGAGCCGCCAAAGCCGCCGCCGGACGCAGACCCGGAACCGAACGAACTGGAGCTGCTGCCGCCCATCGAACTGCCGCCCGAACCCAGATTGGGGGTGCCGCTGGTGCCGCCGCCAAATGACGAAGACGAAGAACCGCCCAGCCCGGACGAAGACGAGGAGCTGCCTAAGCCGGATGACGACCCGCCAAACCCCGACGAGGACGAAGACCCGCCCAAACCGGACGAACCGCCGCCGCTGTCGAATCCGCCGGAAGACGAGCCGCCGCTGACCGAAGAACCGGACAGGCCGGGCGACAGCGACGCGCCGGGCTGGCGCGAGCGGCCTTGGTTTTGGCCGAAGATGTTGCTCAAGGTGTTGGCCAGTTCCAGCGCGTCCACGTTTTGCACATGGTAGACATGCATATTGCCGGTCTTCGCGGTGTTGTAGCGGTCTAGCCGTTCGATCCAAGTCTGCACTTCGTCCAAATAACGCGGCTGCGGCGTCACCACCAAAATGGCGTTCAGGCGTTCCAGCGGCATCAGCCGGAACATGCCGGTCAACGGCCCTTTGCCGCTGATGGTCAGCAGTTTGTCGAGTTCTTCGGCAATCGTCGTCGCTTCGACATTTTTCAGCGGAAACAGCGCCACCGACATGCCGCGCATGAAGTCCACGTCAAAGATGCGGATGGTCTCCAACACGCTCTCCAACTCGTCGGCGGTGCCGGCCAGCAGCAGCAAGTTGCGCGACTCGTCGGCGCGGATCACCGATTTCGGCGGCATCAGCGGCTCGATGACCTTCTGCATTTCGGCGACGCCGACATAGCGCAGCGGCACGACGCGCAACTGATAGCCCTCCGGCACCGACTGCCCGGCCAGCCCCAGCCGCGTGGACGGGGCGTTGATGGTGGCGGTTCCCTCCGGCTCGATGCGGTACAGGCCATGCTCTTGGATCAGCACCGCGCCGTTGGCCTTCAGAAGCATTTCCAAGGTCGGCACCATTTCGTCCTCGGCCAGCGGGCGGGTGGTTTGCAGGCTGACTTTGCCGGTCACTTTCGGGCTGATGACATAGTTGACCTTTAAGGTGTCGCCCAAGATCACCTTGGCCACCTCGCCCAAGTCGGCATCCTCAAAATTCAGCGTGTATTTGCCCTGCTTGGCGTGGAACGGCTTTTTGTCGGAGGCCGCCTCAGGCGTCGGCGCGGCGAACAAGGGGCCGGCCGGCGGATACACCTCGGTCTGCGTCGCGCCCCGGTTTTCAACGACGACATTGGCCGGCGGCGTCTCCTCCTGCGCTTTTTTGTCCTGCACCACCAGCGACGGCGGAATGGTCATTTTCCGCACCCCGGCCGGGCCTAGGTTTTCGCAGCCGGACAGCAAGGCCAGCCCCAGGCTGACCGCCGCGCCGACGCGCCGCCCGGCCCCGGCGGGCGCTTTATTGCGGCGGGGGGTCTGGGGGAAAGTCTTCGGGCGGAATAGGAACAGTTTCATCGACAGTTTCATTCGGGTTGTTGGGGTCGGCGGCGGCAGGGTCTTGCGGTAATTCAGGGTTGTTCGGGTCGGGCGGCGGCATCGGTTGGCCGGGAAACTGGCCGGGTTGCGGCGGCGGCATGCCGGGCTGCGCGGGCGGGCCTTGCGGCCTTTTCACTTTTGGCTTAATCAGCTTGAGTTCTTCGCGGGTGCCGTCTTGCTCCATGACCGTCTTGTCGGCGAAGATGTCCACCACCGTCCAGCCCGATTCGGACATCTGCTCGCCTTTGTGCAGGCGCTTGTATTTGCCGCGCGCATCGACGAACAGGCCAACCGCCTGCTCCGAGGTCAGGGAAACGCCCATCAGCTTGATGTTTAGCGGCGCGCGCGGGGCAGGGGGGGCTTCCGGCTCACTGGTGTCCACCTCGGCCGGCTTGCGGTTTTCCATGAACAGCGGGCGCTCGACGGTGGCATTGTATTGATCCAAGCCGGGCAGTTCATAGCGCTCCTGCCCGCCGTCCGTGGCCGGCAGGCGCACTTCGACCTTCTGCGCCAAGCGGTTTTTCATCTCGGTTTCGGCCGTGCGGTAGTGCAGCCATTCCAGCACCAACACGCCGACCAGCACACCCGCAACCGCCAGCAGCAGCAGCGGCAACGCAAATTCACGGTAGCGCTTGGGCATCGCTTAGCCTCCGCGCATATAGCCGACCACGTCAAAATCGACGCTCAGCTTGTCGGGGGCTTTTGGCGGCTTGCGGCCGGGAAGCTGCGGCTGCATATTGCGGATCGGGCGGATGTTGAGGTTTTCCACAAACAAAATCGGCTGGCCGGATTCAAAATTGTGCAGCACATCGCGCAGCATTTGCGTGCTGCCGGTCATGCGCAGCTTCACCGCGACGCGGGTGAACTGCTCCTCTTTGCGCTCCGGGATGACTTG
>JBJSYU010000407.1:0-5654 GCA_046089945.1 Candidatus Methylumidiphilus sp. | reverse complement strand
GCAGCATGAAGCGGTCGTGCAGTTCGGTGTCCCAGCGCACCAGCCGGTGGGCGTAAGGCGTGTTCCAGAACTTGGCGATCAACGTGCGCAGCAGCAGCATTTGCATCAGGCTCATGTGCGCATGCGGCGGCATCTCAAACGCCCGCAGTTCCAGCAGGCCGAGCCGGCCGGTGGCGCTGTCCGGCGAATACAGCTTGTCGATGCAGAACTCCGAGCGGTGGGTGTTGCCGGTCACGTCCACCAGCAGGTTGCGCAGCAGCCGATCCACCAGCCAAGGCTGCGGCGTGACGCCTTCGGGGATTTGCTTGAAAGCGATTTCCAACTCGTAGAGCAGTTCGTCGCGGCCTTCGTCCACCCGCGGCGCTTGGCTGGTGGGGCCGACGAACATGCCGGAGAACAGATAGGACAAGGCCGGATGGTGCTGCCAGTAGGTAATCAGGCTCCGCAGCAAGTCCGGGCGGCGCAGCAGCGGGCTGTCGGCCGGCGTCGCCCCGCCGAGGGTGACATGGTTGCCGCCGCCGGTGCCGGTGTGGCGGCCGTCGAGCAGGAACTTTTCCGTGCTAAGGCGGCTGAAATGCGCCTCCTCGTACAACGCGACGGTCTTGCTGACCAGTTCGTCCCACGACGCCGACGGGTGGATATTGACCTCGATGACGCCGGGGTCGGGCGTCACCAGCAGGCGCACCAGACGCGGGTCACGCGGCGGCTCGTAGCCTTCCAGCACCACCGGCACGCCGCACTCATGCGCCGCGCCTTCGATGGCGGCAATCAGGCTGAGGTAATGCTCCAGATGGGTCAGCGGCGGCAGGAACACGTAGATGCGGCCTTCGCGTGGCTCCACGCACAGCGCGGTGTGGATCAGTTCCGGGCCGTAGCTGACCGGCGCATCGACCACTTGCTGATGGACTTCCGGGTGCGGGTTGTCGGCGTTGACGCGGTAGCTGTAGCGGCGGGCGACTTCGCCGTAAGAATCCGCCAGCGGCTCGGTCTCCTCGAACAGGCTGCGCGGCTGCGGATATTCGCGGGTTTTCAGCCAGGGCAGCGAGTCTATCGGCAGGCGCAGGCCCATCGGCGAGTCGCCGGGAATCAGGAACATGTCGTCGCGGCGGAAACTCCACAGGCTGCTGCGCCAGGCTTCCGCGCCGTAGTTCCAAGCCAGCGGCAAGACATACCCAGCCGGATGGTTCAGGCCGCGATCCAACAGCCTTGCCAAGCGGCGGCGCTCCAGCGGGTCGTCCAAATCGGACGCCAGCGGATCGACGTTTTCCGGCAGCGCGCCTTCCTTCCACAAATAGTAAAAGGCGTCTTCATAGCCGGGCAGGATGTGGCCGGCGTGGACTTTCAGCCGGTTGGCGATGGCGGTGGCGAGTTCGCGGGCATGTTCCAAGGTCGCGCCGTAGTCCGCCGTCTCGTCGGCCAGCAGGCCGGGATTGCGCCACACCGGCTGGCTGTCGGTGCGCCAGTAGCAGGCCATCAGCCAGCGCGGCAGTTGTTCGCCGGGATACCATTTGCCCTGGCCGTAGTGGCGCACCGCGCCGGAGCCGAAGCGGTCTTGCAGCCTACGGATCAGCACGGCGGCGCGTTCGCGTTTGTGCGGGCCGTCGGCGGCGGTGTTCCATTGCGCCGACTCCATGTCGTCGATGGACACGAACGTCGGCTCGCCGCCCATGGTCAGGCGCACGTCGTTGGCCTCCAGCACAGCGTCCACCTGATGGCCCAAGGCTTCGATGGCCTGCCACTGCTCGGCGCTGTAAGGCTTGGTGACGCGGGGGTCTTCGTGGATGCGGGTGACTTTATTGATAAAGCCGAATTCACACTCGGCCTCGCCGAAATAGCCGCCGGTGATCGGCGCGGCGCTGGCCGGGTCGGGGGTGCAGGCCAGCGGGATGTGGCCCTCGCCGGCAAACAGGCCGGAGGTCGGGTCTAGGCCGATCCAGCCGGCGCCGGGGATGTACACCTCGGCCCAGGCATGCAGGTCGGTGAAATCTTCCTCCGGGCCGGACGGGCCGTCTAGCGACTTCACATCGGCGGTCAATTGCACCAGATAGCCCGACACGAAACGCGCCGCCAGCCCCAAATGCCGCAGGATTTGCACCAGCAGCCTCGCGCTGTCGCGGCAGGAATCCAGCGCCTTTTCCAAGGTTTCCTCGCAGGTCTGCACGCCCGGCTCCATGCGGATGGCGTAATCGATGTCCTGTTGCAGGCGGCGGTTGATGTCCACCAGAAAATCCACCGGGTTGCGCGAGCTGCTGTCCACCTGCGCCAGCCAAGCCTGCAACTTCGGCCCGTCCTCGCGCAGCACCAGATAAGGCAATAGTTCCTGCTTGAGCTGGGCGTCATATTCAAATGGAAACAGCTCGGCGTATTCCTCGACGAAAAAATCAAACGGGTTGATGACCGTCATTTCGGCGACCAGCTCGACATCGACGCTCAGCTCGGTGGCCGGCTCGTTGAACACCACCCGCGCCAGATAATTGCCGAAGGGGTCTTGCTGCCAATTGATGAAATGCTGCTCCGGTTTGATCTTGATCGAGTACGCCTCAATCGGCGTGCGGCTGTGCACCGCCGGGCGCAGCCGGAACACATGCGGGGACAGGGTGATGGGGGTGTCGTAGTGGTAGCTGGTTTGATGGCGGATTGCCACACGGATGGCCATGGTGTTCCTCCCGCACTCAGGCGGCGTGATGATGAATAGGCGGTCGGCGGCTATGCGCCAAGGCTTTAAGCCCATAGCGCCGACGTTGGAAGCTTTAGAGTCTATGCAACGCAATTACCAAGCCAGAACCGGGCTTGCGCCGCGTTTTGCCGCACCGGGCATGGCTGCGCACGTTTTCGGGCGCGCCTGCGGCGGCAACATCGGTTAAAGCCCCGCGCAAACCACGCACACACCGCACCAGGGCGGACGGCTGCGCACCAGAAAAGCCCGGCCTAGGCTAGGCGGCCTTTGGCAGATCCTAGCGCCCGGCGCAGATGTGAGATTTGGCGTGGCGCTTGTGTCGATACTCTTAAGCGATAGGCCAATGATACCATTTAAGCACTTGAAATATAAACAAATATTTAATGGCATCAAATCTGCTGTTTCATCGATTGGGCTTTAGCCTGTCATCGCCAACGGCGCAAGGGCTTGAATGCCCTAGGACTTATGATTATCGGTGGCCACGGATGGCCACCGGGCAGGGACGCCGTTTTTCAGATTCGCCACACCCGCCGCGAGGCGGGGCCGGAAAGCCTTAGGGTCTCGCCGGGATATACGAGACAGCCGGGTTGCCTCCCTAAAACCATTGCCGATGGGGAGCCTGCGCCCACCGCCTGCGGACAGGCGGCGCGCCGGGATCATCGCAAATTTGAGCGTCATTCAATCTTCACCCATTTGTAGGTATTTTTCATGAGCAACACAAAACTGAACAAGGCCATCGCCCTGGCCGTCGCCGGCTTGGCCTTGTCGGCGGGCGGCATTTCCAGCGCTTTCGCCACGGTGAACACCATGTACAACTTGAGCACTGGCAATAGCGGCCCAGCAGGCACCACCGACCCGACTGCGGGCGGTGTCTGGTCTTCGGCGTACACGGGGGCCACCGACGGTTGGACCAATGGCGCCGACCCAAACTTTACGAGTACCGTGGGCGACATCGCCCCTCAACAGTGGGCCGGCACCACCGGCGCCACTACGGCGGCGTTCGGCTACAACGGCGCCCATATGAACTGGGGCTTTGAGATCACTGGCGGCAGCGGCGGCACGGGCACCATTTCCACCTTCGACTCGTTTGCTCGCTACGGTATCTATGCGGACATCGATACGGCCAAGGGCGCGTGGAGTGACGCTGCGATAGGCGGGGCGTCAGGATGGCGGCACGATCTGGACGTGGGCCTGTTCAGGACGGACACCAGCGGCCAAGTCACGCTGAGCGCAACGGGCATCCTGCAAACTGGCACCAACTTCGGTTTCACGATCTTCTCAGGCGCGGATGCCACCACTGGCTACAACCATCATGGCGCATGGAATGCCAACAACAACGCGGCGGGAATTACTTCAGCTTCAAACCCCATTCCCGCCGCTGTCGCTTTAGCGGGAAGTCCCCTTTCAATTGCCAACATCGTCGCCTATAGCGTCGGCGGCGCGACGCCGAGCAACCTGAACACGATCAGCTTCAACGCCACAGCCGGCCAAACCTACCAGATTTTCTTAGGCGGCTACCGGAACGGCGCCTGGGGCGCCACCACCGACGGCTACGCGCTGACCATTTCCCAGACGCCGGTGCCGGTGCCTGCCGCCGTCTGGCTGTTTGGCAGCGCTTTGGCGGGGTTGGGCGTGTTTGGTCGCCGCAAGCCGCGCTGACCGGGTTGCTTCATCGGCCGCGCATTCAGCAGGCGGCCTCATAGGGATCGAGTCCCGTGGAAAAAATATCGGCGGCCACGGATGGCCGCCGGGCAGGGACGCCGTTTTTGAATTTGCCACACCCGCCGCGAGGCGGGGCCGGAAAGCCCAAGGGTCTCGCTAGGAGGTTCGAGACAGCCGGGTTGCCTCCCTCAATCATTGCCGATGGGGAGCCTGCGCCCACCGCCTGCGGACAGGCGGTGCGCCGGAATCATCGCAAGCATGAGCGACATTGAAGCTTTATCCAACCTTTCAATTCAACCACACTTGCAGGTATTTTTTATGAGCAACACGAAACTGAACAGGGCCGTCGCCATGGCCGTTGCGGGCTTGGCCTTGTCGGCGGGGGGCATGTCCAGCGCTTCCGCGACCGTGACGACAATGTACAACTTGAGCACTGGCAACAGTGCGGCCGCAGGCACCACCAACCCGACTGCGGGCGGTGTCTGGTCTTCGGCATACACGGGCGCCACCGACGGCTGGGCCAATGGCGCCGACTCAAACTCTACAAGTACCGTGGGAGACATCGCCACACAACATTGGGCAGGCACTGCCAGCGCCACCACGGCGGCGTTCGGCTACAACGGCGCCCATATGAACTGGGGCTTTAATATCACCGGCGGCAACGGTGGCACGGGCACCATTTCCACCTTCGACGCATTTACTCGCTACGGTATCTATGCGGACATCGACACCGCCAAGGGCGCATGGAGCGATGCCGCGTCGGGCGGGGCGTCAGGGTGGCGGCACGATCTGGACGTGGGCCTGTTCAGGACAGATAAGAGCGGGCAGATCACGCTGACTGCAACGGGCATCTTGCAAACCGGCACCAACTTCGGCTTCACGATCTTTTCCGGCGTGGACGCCGTCACTGGCTACAATCATCATGGCGGATGGAATTCCGGCAACAACACGGGGGGAATCACTGCAAATTCAAACCCCATTCCCGCCGCCGCCGCTTTAGCGGGAACAGCCCTCTCAACAGCCAACATCGTCGCCTATAGCGTCGGCGGCGCGACGCCGAGCAACCTGAACACCATCAGCTTCAACGCCACAGCCGGTCAAACCTATGAGATATTTTTAGGCGGCTACAAGAACGGCAACTGGGGTAGCACCACCGACGGTTATGCTTTGACCATTTCCCAAGTGCCGGAGCCTACGACGTTATTCTTATGCGTCGCATCGGCGGCGGCCATGTTTGCAACCCGCCTGCGCAAGGCCGACCTGTCGGCTTAAAGCCAAAGTCGGCGCACTGGCCTGAAGGGGCCGGCCCGGCCTT
>JBJSYU010000406.1:0-3303 GCA_046089945.1 Candidatus Methylumidiphilus sp. | reverse complement strand
TCGGTCTGAAACGCCACATCAAGCACGAAGGCGTCGATGCCGAGCCCGGCGGTGAGTCCGCGAAGGAGCCTCCGGCCGGCTGAGCAGCACGACGGGCCACGAACAATTTGCGCAACGCGCGCAAGAAGCGCCGGGTGGTTTCGGGGCGGGCGGCGGATAAGTGCAGGTCGGAGATGAATAAGGTTTCTGGCGGCATGGCGTTAATAGACGCTGGCGGTTTCAAAAGGGATTTGGCTTGCGCCGATTGGCTGCATGCCGGGCAGCGAATACCACTAAGCCCAGCAGCCCGGCAGGTAGCCACACGGAATACAGTTCGGATTGCAGCACGGCCCAGCCGTGGGCGCTGAAAAAACCTGTGCCGATGGGCGAGACGGCTATCGGGTGCCACGGCAAAAATACGCGCTGGTTGGAAAACGGCCACCACAGGGCCACGCCCAGTCCGCCGTCGGTCAGTGCGTCGAGCAGCGGGTGCGAGGCCATCGCCGCCGCGCAATAGGCAAATGCCACGCGGCGCGGCACGCCGAGCTTGCGGTGGAACAACGCGCACAGCAGCGCCACGGCCAAGGCCAGCGCCAGCGAGTGGGTGAAGCCGCGATGGCCGAACGGCGAGGCGTAACGGATGCCCAAACGGAACGCCAGCACGTCCAGGTCGGGCAGCACGGACAAGGCCACGCCCAAGCCCAGCAGGCGCGGCGGGATGGCGTTGCGGCCTAGGCCGAACCCTAGGGCCAGCGGGATTGCGGGATGGGAAAAGAGGGTGGGCATGCTGGTTGACAACGGTGCGTTCGCCTGTCGAAACAGGGGCGGCGGGCGCCGCCCGGCAAGGCCCGGTGCCGGGACAACGTTTACCGCAAAACGGGCGTTGCCCCGGCGTGTCGGCGCTAGGCTATTCGCTGACGACGCTGGCCTTGTTGATGATGATGGTGGTTTTCGGCACGTCGCCGGGGCCGGTGGGAATCTTGCCCATCGCGTCCACCACGTCCATGCCATCCACCACTTCGCCAAACACCGCATAGCCCCAGCCTCTGGCGTTGGGCGCGGTGTAGTTTAGGAAGGTGTTGTCGATGAAGTTGATGAAGAACTGCGCCGTGGCGGAATCGGGGTCGTTGGTGCGCGCCATGGCGATGCTGCCGCGCTTGTTGGGCAGGCCGTTGTCGGCTTCGTTTTTGATCGGCGCATGGGTGGCTTTCTGCTTCATGTCGGCGGTCATGCCGCCGCCCTGTGCCATGAAGCCGGGGATCACGCGGTGGAAGATGGTGCCGTCGTAAAAGCCTTCGTTGACGTAGCTCAAGAAGTTTTCCACGGTGGCGGGGGCTTTCTTCTTGTCCAACTGCACGGTGAAGTTGCCTAGGGTGGTCTCAAATTTGACTTGTAGGGTGTGTTCGGTCATTTTTTTCTGCGTCTTGTGGGCTTTCGCCGCCAAGCTGGCGGGGGAGAAAGCCATGAAAAGGAGTGGAAGCAAAAGGGCGGTCAATAATCGCATGGGGTTCCTCAAACGTGCCCCGCGGCCGATGGGGCCAGCGCTGGGCGTCGGCATTCTAAAGCATATGGACAAAGCGGGTCGAGTCGCCGCGCGCCTCAACCCGGCGGCCAGTGCAGCGTGCGCCCGCCCAACACATGCACATGCAGATGGAACACCTCCTGCCCGCCGTTGCCGCCGCAGTTGATGACGGTGCGGTAGCCGTCTTCGGCGATGCCGGTGAGCTTGGCGACTTCGCGCACGGCCAGCAGCAATTCGCCAGCCAGCCCCAAGTCGTCCAGATCATTCAAAGTGGCGATGTGTTGTTTCGGGATGACCAGCACATGCGTGGGCGCGCGCGGGTAGATGTCGCGGAACGCCAAGATATGGTCGGTCTCGTACACGGTGGCCGGCGTGATTTCGCCCGTGGCCAGTTTGCAGAATAGGCAGTCGGTCATGGTTGGCTCCTGCTGTGTCGGTTAGGTGGGTTCGGCCTGCGCAGGCCAATCCCGGAATCTTGAAAAAGGCTAAAACTTTACACGCTTTGCCGCGCTGAGGCGAAGCCTGAAATGCGGCAGGCCCGCATGTCCGCCCGCGGCGGAAACGCCTACACTATTATGGTCAATGTTTTTTGAATGGGGAGGGGAAGATCATGAAAGTTTTAATGGCGACTGACGGCACCGGCGCCGCGCTGCGGGCAGCACAGGTGGCCTTGGGGCTGCTGCGCGAAGACGTGGACATCGTGCTACTGACGGTGGTGCAAAACTACGAAGATCCGCTGGCGATGGCGGGCGGTTTCGAGGGGCCGCTGATTACACCGGAGGAAGCCGAAGAAGAATACCGGCGGCAGCAGGCTTTGGGCCAAGCCGCATTGGAACGCGCCCGCACGGCCTTGGGCCGGGACGCCGACATACGGCTGGTGCCGACCGACAGCGAGCCGGGGCATGCCATCGTCGAGGTTGTCAATGAGCTGCACCCCGACTTGGTTGTGCTGGGCAGCATTGAAAAAGGCTTCTTCATGCGGCTGCTGACCGGCTCGGTCAGCGACTATGTCGTGCATCACGCGCAATGCCCGGTGCTGGTCGTGCCGTACCACGGCCCGACGGAAACCTTGGAATAGCCCCAACCGGCAACCCGGCGCGGCAGGCTGGCCGCCATGCTTTAAGCGGCGCGGCAAGCAGGTTGACAAAGGCGCGACCGCCCCGCCATCATTGCCAGCGCGGTTCAGGCGGCTTGCCTGCGGACTGTCTTCCAAACCCGTGCCACTTCATGCAATCCATGGCCAAGATCCAGTTGTTTATCGCAGGCGAACTTCAGGGGCAGTACATTTTGGACGACCGCCAGGAAACCAAGGTTGGACGCTCCGCCCGCTGCGACATTGTCCTGCCCAACGCCGATGTCTCCCGACACCATTGCACCTTTCGGCACAGCCGGGGGCAGTGGGCGGTGATCGACGCCAACTCCTCGAACGGCACCTACGTCAACGGCGAAACCATCCGCGAGCGCGTGCTGCGGCACACCGACCGCGTCATCGTCGGCAAGCACACCTTGCTGTTCGACCAGTACGGCGCTGTCAACGACGAGGACGGACGCGCCGACGACGCCGACGGCACACAAGCGCCGGGCGTTGTGCTGCTGCAACGCGAAGACCTGCTCAACCTGCTGGAGCGCAGCCAAAAAAGCCAAGCGCGGGCGCTGGTGCTGGCCGGCGATTACCGCGAAGTCGTGCCGCTGCTCAAAGACACCACGGTGATTGGCAGCGGCTGGGACTGCGATTTGCGCATCAGCGGGCTGCTGGTCAAGCCGCACCAAGCGCTAGTCGTCAAAACCGAACAAGGCCATTC
>JBJSYU010000405.1:0-3201 GCA_046089945.1 Candidatus Methylumidiphilus sp. | reverse complement strand
GGATTTGTTGCGCGCCGTGCTTTATGTCGGCTACAAGTTCAACGACTGGATCATCCTCAACAACGAGTTTGAGTTTGAGCATGCCAGCACTGGCGAAGGCAGCGAGGAAAAAGGCGAAGTGTCTGTCGAATTTTCCCAGCTTGATTTTATGCTGCACAAACACGCCAACATCCGCGCCGGCTTGATGCTGACGCCCATGGGCTTCATCAACGAAATCCACGAGCCGACCACCTTCCACGGCAACCGTCGGCCGGATGTGGAACGTTACATCATCCCCACCACGTGGCGCGAAATGGGCGCGGGCCTGTTCGGCGAAGTCACGCCGGAGTTGCAATACCGCATGTATGCGGTCAACGGCCTGAACGCCCAAGGCTACACCAGCGCGGGCATCCGCGACGGACGCCAAGGTGGCAGCCTGTCGCTGGCCGAAAACTGGGCTTTCACCGGCCGACTGGACTATACGCCCAACTTTGCCACCGGCCTGCTGGCCGGTTTCTCGACATTCTTAGGCGACGCGGGCCAAGACGAGCGGTACCTAGGCCAACGGGTGTCAGCCTTCACCCAACTGTATGAAACCCACGTCCAATGGCATTACCGTGGTCTGGAAATGCGCGCGCTTGGCGCTTTCGGCGCCATCGACAATGCCGGCCAGCTCAGCGCCGCTAAGGGCCAGACCATAGGCAGCCAGAACTACGGCTGGTACACAGAAGCGGCCTACGATGTCATGCCCTTGCTGTGGACTGGCACGACGCAATACCTCGCGCCGTTTTTCCGCTATGAGCAGTTCAACACGCAAGCCTCCGTCCCCAATGGCTTCGCCGCCAACAAGCTCTATGACCGCTGGATTTACCAAGGCGGCTTGACTTACAAGCCCATCCCGAACATTTCGGTGAAGGCGGATTACCGCAACATCAACTCGGCGGGCGGGCCGGTGCCTGACGAGTTCAATTTGGGCGTCGGCTTCATCTATTGAAAACCCCAACCCAGGCCCGGCTGTTATGAATACCGCTGGGCCTTGGTTTATTATGCGCGGTTTCGCCGCTTCCATGCCCCGCATGATTTGGCCTAAGCCCGCGTGGAAGCCGGGCGCGGCTGTTTGAGAGGAACCTTAATGCGCAAGATCCCAAGCCTGCTTTTCCTGGCCCTGTCGCTGTGGGCGGCGGCCGCCCCCGCGACGGTGTATTACAGCAAGGAAGAAGCCTTTGAACTGGCCTTCGGTGTCGGGGCGGAAGTCGAGCCTTTGGCTTTGTTCCTGACCGACGAGCAGGCCGAGCGCATCGAAAAGGCGGCCTCGGTGAAGCTGGACAGCAAGCTCTACACGCTGCACCAAGGCAAGCGCGGCGGACAGATACTGGGCTATGCCGCCATCGAATCGCACAATGTCCGCACCCAGCCGGAAACGGTGATGATCGTGCTGTCGCCGACCGGCGAGTTGGTCCGCGTGGAGATGCTGGCTTTCCACGAGCCGCCGGAATACCAGCCGCCGACGCGCTGGTTTGAACGGCTGTACCACAAACCGTTGGCGGAACTGCGCCTAGGCCAGGGCGTGGACGGCATCGCCGGCGCCACGCTGAGTTCGCATGCGTCCTTGGACGGCATCCGCAAAGTGCTGGCGGTTTACCAAATTGCCTTGAAAGAGGGGAAACACTAAATGCGCTTTTTTGTGACCGGCGAGCAGCGGCGGCAAAGCCTGCTCAACACCATCGTGCTGATGTTCCTCGCCTACATCGCCTTGCTGTGGGTCAGCAACGGCATGATGTTCTTCCACAAAATGGACTTGGCCCCGGCGTCCATCGTCGAGTATTACCTGGGGTCTGAGGAAAAATTCACCCAGCCGAAAAGCTACCAAAGCCTGCTGGAAGTGACCCATTTCCATCTGTTTGCGATGGGCATGTTGGCGGTGACGTTGACGCATTTGCTGCTGTTCACGCCGCTGTCGGTGACGCTGAAAGTCTGGCTGACCGGCCTGACTTTCGCCTCCGCTGTCGCCGATGAAATCGCCGGCTGGCTGGTGCGCTTCGTCCATCCCGCTTTTGCTTGGTTCAAGCTCGGCGCGTTTTTGACGTTGGAGTTCAGCCTTGCCGCGCTGCTGATTTTTGTCAGCGCCTCGTTGGTTTGGCAGCGCCAGGAAATGCGCAACCGTGCCGCCGGGGAGATGGCGGGCTTGCCGTAGCGCCGGCATCCTTGCCGGCGTTTGCCGCATGCCTGTTTTGGCCGGTAAGATGCCGACGCTCCGGCGTTATAACTGCAAATCCGCCTTGGCGGCGGCAAAAGCCCCCGGCGACGGCAGGCTGGCGACGGCCTCTTGCACACGGTCGGCGCGGACGCGGTCGAGGTAGGTCTTCGACTTTTCCACTTCCGCCGACAGCGTGTCCACCGTCTGCTTCATGTTTTGCAAAGCCTGGACTTTGAAGGTGGCGACGGTGTCCATGGTGTCGTAGATGTTTTGGAAGGCTTTTTTCAGCTTGTCCATTTCGATGGTGGAGCTGGCGGCCTGCTGGTGGACTTGCGTGGACTGCTGCTTGAGCATCGCCGACGTGCCTTCGATCATATTGCTGGTGGTGGCGTTCAGCGCGGTGATTTGATCCAGCACCAGCTTTTGGTTGGCCAGCGCCTGGGCGACGATGACCGCCGTGCGCAGCGCCGAGACCGTCGTCGTGGTGGCGCGATCCACGCCTTTAATCAGTTCCAGATTGTTTTTGCGCACCATGTCCAAGGCCAGATAGCCTTGGATCGTCACCGCCAACTGCGTCAGCAAATCCTGCACTTTCTGGCGCAGGTAAAACAACATTTCCTCCTTCACCACTTTCGCCTTTTCGGCGTCTTGGCTGTCCATGACCGCCAGCTGGGCGTCCAGTTCCTCGTCCAGCTTTTTGCCCAGATAGGCATATTGCTCAAGCTTCTGCATCAATTCCCAGGCTTTGACCTTCTCCTGCTCAATCGCCGCGTTGTCCTTGCGCAATTCGTCCTGGCCGTTGTACAGCGCTTGGATGATGGCGTTGAGGTGGGTTTGCGCCGATTGGTATTGACGGAAATAGTCTTTGACTTTATCGCCCCAAGGAATCAGCCCAAACAGCTTGCGTGGGGCGAACAAGTCGCCTTGCGTGGTCGGATCGAGCTTTTCTATCGTCGTGCGCAGATCGACCAGCCCTTGCGAGACGCTGGAATTCGGCCCGCCTTGCAGGCTGGCGACCGGGCGGT
>JBJSYU010000404.1:0-3802 GCA_046089945.1 Candidatus Methylumidiphilus sp. | reverse complement strand
GTCTGTAAACCACCGCGCCCTCCTTTGCCCGCATGCGGGGTCTAGCGCCAAGGCTACCGAGTTTATGTGTTTGTTACCCGTGAGGTGTTAAGCGTGGCAACTGCTGCCAGTCGCAAGTCTGTGATGACTCTTTTTTGCTCGCCCACATGCGCCTACAGCCACCGGGCGCGTTTTGTGTTGCTGGAAAAAAGCATTGTCGCA
The DNA here is from genome assembly GCA_046089945.1 of Candidatus Methylumidiphilus sp. Classification (GTDB taxonomy): domain Bacteria; phylum Pseudomonadota; class Gammaproteobacteria; order Methylococcales; family Methylococcaceae; genus Methylumidiphilus. The sequence goes on along the minus strand of JBJSYU010000404.1, from coordinate 3,601 downwards.
GATGTGGAATACATCGACACCAACAATCCTCCTGAGGATTTGCTGGAATTGAATCCTTACGGAACCACCCCGACCATGGTTGACAGGGATTTGGTGCTGTATGATTCCCGCATCATCATGGAGTATCTGGACGAGCGCTTTCCCCATCCCCCGTTGCATCCGATAGACCCCGTGTCCCGCGCCCGCGCCAGGATGATGGTGCATCGCATCGACCAAGACTGGTATGGGCTGCTGGACGAAATCGAGCGCACACCCGACAAAAAGGCCGCCAAGCCCCGGAAGATGTTGCGCGAAAGCCTGATTGCGGCAATCCCGGTGTTCGCCGCCAAACTGTACTTTCTGAGCGACGAGTTTTCCTTGGTGGATTGCACCATAGGGCCTTTGCTGTGGCGTCTGCCCATGCTAGGCGTTGACCTGCCAAAACAGGCAGAACCCATCAAATCCTACGCGGCCCGCTTGTTTGAGCGCGAAGGCTTTCAACTCAGCCTGAGCGAACAAGAACGGGATTACCCCAGCTTACTTGATTCTTCATCCTAATGTCTTCGTTAAAGCCTTATTTGATCCGAGCCGTTTACGAATGGTGCGTGGATCAAGACTTAACCCCCTATCTGCTTGTGAATGCGCGGGCCAGAGACGTGCTGGTGCCTAGGCATTCCATACAGGAAGATGGCCGCATCGTGCTAAACCTTAGGCCACAAGCCGTGCATAATCTGCTACTAGGCGATGCCCAGATCGAGTTCAATGCGCGCTTTGGCGGCGCGCCCATGCAGGTGAAAGTCCCGCTGACCGCAGTGTTGGCGATTTATGCGCGGGAAAACGGCCAGGGCATGGTGTTTGACGGCAATGAAGAGGATGAGCCTTCTCCGCCCCCCGCCACGCCTGCCGACACGGTGGAAAGCAAACCCGCCAAGCCTAGGCCGGTGCTGAAAGTCGTCAAATAATTTGCCCGGCCGGGGCTGGCTGGCTTGCCGGTAATTTTTTAAAACCCATTGAGCGGAGCAATATGTATGAATATCAAACCAGTCCACAGACAGTATTGGGCGCTAGGACTGCTTGCCATGTTGATGGCAGTGACCCGGTTCCACCACGAAGGCAGCGCTTTCGCTTTGCCCGACGCTTCGCTGGCGGTGTTTTATCTGGGTGGGCTATACCTGCCATCCCGCCGGGATTTCATCGCGCTGCTGGCTTTGGCGGCTGTTGTCGATTATCTGGCAATCAACAGCCTAGGCGTCAGCGCTTATTGCATGTCGCCCGCGTATTTGTTCATGATTCCGACGTATGGCTTGATGTGGCTGGCTGGCGCATGGTTTTCCCGGCAACCGCACACGGCGTTGACGGCGCAAGCCAGCCAGTTTGCTGGCTCGGTCATGCTGTCGGCGAGTTTGGCTTTCTTGGTGTCCAATGGAAGTTTCTTTTGGTTTTCTGGCAAGGTTTCCGCTGTCAGCCTTATCGAGTATGCGCGGGGGCTTTCCGGCTTCTACATTCCCTATCTTGGCGCTGCCGCAGGCTATGCCGTGTTGGGATTGGCGCTGGTCGGCGTGTTGCGTGCCGTGGCCATCCAAGTTTCGGCAAAGCCTAAGCTGTCGTAAAACCTTTATGAACAAGATCAATGTGCTATTCGTCTGCATGGGCAATATCTGCCGTTCGCCCACCGCAGAAGGCGTGTTCCGCAAATTGGTCAAGCAGGAAGGATTGGAAGACCGTTTTACGATAGATTCGGCAGGCACCCATGCCTACCATGTCGGCAGTTCGCCCGACGAGCGCGCGCAAAAGACCGCGCTAGGCCGTGGCGTCAACCTCGCCGAATTGCGCGCCCGGCAAGTGGCGAACCATGATTTTGAGACCTTCGACCATATTCTGGTGATGGATCGGCAGAATCTCGACACACTGATGTTTGTCTGCCCGAAGGCGCATCTGCACAAACTCAAGCTGTTTCTGGAATATGCCCCCGGCTTGAAAACCATCGAAGTGCCAGACCCTTACTACGGCGGCACACGCGGCTTTGAAGATGTGTTCAATATGCTGGAAACCGCCTCCAAAGGTTTTTTGGCGACCATGCGCCCGCAATTGCGCTAAACCGGCAATTCAGCAAAAAAGGGCTGGGCCTCACACAAGGCCCAGCCCTTTTTTTATCGTTTGTCGAAAGCGTTTATTTCCGTGCCGCCGCAATCCCATTCTTCGCCGCCCACATGCCGATATCCTCGCGGCGGATCGCCGCCGCCATCAAGCCGGGGAACAAGTCGGGCGTGCAGGCGAACGACGGCACGCCCAAGGCGGCCAGCTTGGCGGCGAGTTCGCGGTCGTAGCTGGGCGAGCCTTCGTCGCTGAGCGCCAATAGCGTGATGAACTGCACGCCGGATTCCACCAGTTCGGCGGCGCGTTGCAGCAAATGGCGCTCGACGCCGCCTTCGTACAGGTCGGAAATCAGCACCAAAATCGTGTTGCGCGGCTCGCGGGCCAGCCCTTGGCAATAGCCGACGGCGCGGTTGATGTCGGTGCCGCCGCCGAGTTGCACGCCGAATAGCAGTTCCACCGGGTCGTCAAGCTGGTCGCTCATGTCCACCACGGCGGTGTCGAACACCACCAGCTTGGTGCTGACCGCCGGCAAGGAGGCCATGACCGCGCCGAAGATGCTGGAATACACCACCGAAGACGCCATCGAGCCGCTTTGGTCGATGCACAGGATCACCTCGCGCTGCGCCCGCTGCGCCTTGCGGCCAAAGCCAATCAGCGTTTCCGGGATGATGGTGCGGTAGTCCGCCTGCCAGTGCCGCAGGTTGGCGCGGATGGTGCGCTGCCAGTCGATTTCCGCCAAGCGCGGACGGCGGTTGCGCACGGCACGGTTGATCGCGCCGCTGACCGCGCTGCGCATCGGCTCCTCCAGCCGCTTCATCAACTCGTCCACCACCTTGCGCACCACCGCCCGCGCCGTCTCGCGGGTGTTCGCCGGAATCACCCGGTTCAGCGACACCAGCGTCGCCACCAGATGCACGTCCGGCTGCACCGCTTCCAGCATTTCCGGCTGCAACAGCATATTGTGCAGGTTCAGCCGCTCCAGCGCGTCCTTCTGCATGACTTGCACCAGCGAAGACGGAAAATATTTGCGGATATCGTCCAGCCATCGCGCTACTTTCGGCGCCGACGACTCGCTGCCGCCGCGCTTGTCCTTGGCCGACAGCCCGCCCGGCGCGTTGGGGTCGTACAACGCGGACAAGGCGCGGTCGATGGCAAGGTCGGTGTCGCTTAAGCGCATGCCATAGCTGTCTTGCGCGGGTTCGCCCAAGATCATGCGCCAACGGCGCAGGCGTTCAGGTTCGGAGGCGTTCATGTTCATGAGGGCAATCCCAAAATATGGCGCAAGGTTGGCAAAATGCGTTCGGCGCGCGGCCAGTCGAGTTCGGCGTCGGCGGGCGGCGGGCTGGCGCGGACGGCGGCTTGTTTCGCCTGCTCGGCCAGTTGCCGGCGCTCCGCCGGGTTGAATGCGGAAAACGTGCGGCGCACCAGCGGCAGCACCCGCTCAAAGTGCGCCTCGGCCAGTTCCGCCACCCATTGATCCACCAAGCCCCACAGCCTGACATCGTGCAATAGCACCAAGGCGTTT
>JBJSYU010000403.1:0-3687 GCA_046089945.1 Candidatus Methylumidiphilus sp. | reverse complement strand
TTTATTGGCTGCGGCGAGGCCGATCCTTTGCTTTCGGAAACCTACAAAGCAAAACTGACGGAGCATTTGAGAGAAAAGCATGGTCATCGCTGATACCGGCTTTTGGGTATTTGGCCAATACTAGCGGCGGCGCAGAACGCGAGAACGATAAATAGTGGAGTACTACGATGAACTGGCAAGAAGTCTGCAATGATCTAACCCTGCGCAATTTGCCTTATAAAATTGAACTGAATGAATGGGGGCAAATCGTGATGAGTCCGGCTTCTAATTTTCATGGCATTTTGCAGGCGGCGTTGATTCGGACTATGGGAAGGGCGCGTGAGGATGGGACAATTATTGCTGAATGCTCCGTCAAAACGGCTAAGGGCGTGAAAGTGGCGGATGTGGCTTGGGCTTCTTCTGCGTTTAGGCGTGAACAGGGCAAAGCGACACCTTATAATAAAGCGCCGGAGATTTGCGTTGAAATCGTTTCGCCGTCCAATTCGTCCAAGGAAATGGAGGAAAAGTGTGAGCTTTATTTTGCTGAGGGTGCGCAAGAATTCTGGCTTTGCGACGAGCAAGGCGTTTTGAGTTTTTATGATTGCACCGGGCCAATGCCGACTTCGCGTTTGTTTCCAAACTTAAGCCACATTGACCCTGATTACTTAATATAGCCTACGCCGGGCGTGGGAAAGATGAATAACCAAAACCATTGGAGCAACAGAATGATTATAAATGGCGTGCAGATTGACGAAACCTTCGCCGAGGCGTTTCCGATGCGGGCTACGCGGGTGATTATCACCGCGCACAACCATAAGTGGGCGCATATTTCGGCGCAGGCGTTCACGGGGTTTGCGACTTCGGTGATTGCTTGTGGTTGCGAGGCCGGGATTGAGCGGGAGCTTGATCCCTCGGAAACCCCGGACGGGCGGCCGGGCGTGGCGGCGATGATTTTTGCGATGGGTGGGAAAGGGTTGGCCGCGCAGGTGGAAACCCGCGCCGGGCAGTGTGTGTTGACTTCCCCAACTTCGGCTTTGTTTGCCGGTTTGGACGAGGGCGACCCGATTGCGCTGGGCAAGAATCTGCGATATTTCGGCGACGGTTTCCAGATTTCCAAGCGTATCAACGGCAAGCGCTATTGGCGGGTGCCGGTAATGGACGGGGAGTTCTTGACGGAGGAGACTACCTATATGGCGAGGGCTGTTGGCGGCGGAAATTTCCTAGTCTTGGCGGAATCACAGCCGCAGGCCTTGGCGGCGTGTGAGGCGGCAATTGAGGCGATGAAAAAGGTGCCGAATGTGATTATGCCGTTTCCGGGCGGCGTGGTGCGTTCTGGCTCGAAAGTCGGCTCGAAGTACAAATCGCTTAAAGCCTCGACCAATGATGCTTTCTGCCCGACGCTGAAAGGCCAAACCAAAACCGAGCTGTCGCCGGACATCGAGTCGGTCATGGAGATTGTGATTGACGGCTTGACGGAGGCGGATATTAAGCTATCCATGCGGGCCGGTATTCAAGCCGTGTGCGACATCGGTGCGGCGGGCGGCATTCGGCGCATTTCGGCGGGTAATTATGGCGGAAAACTGGGGCCGTTTTTGTTCCATTTGCGGGAGATTATGGCTTGATGCCCGGATTATCCACCGCAGGGCGGTGAGAAGATTTCGGCGAGGTTTGTGTGGCGCGTGTTGCGCTGAAAGATCTGAATTGCGAGGAATGGTATGAGTGCGCTTATTTTCACATTGAAACTTTCATTGTCGCAGCGCGTCGATTGTTCGCCGCTGACGGTAGACAATTTGGCGGGCAAAACCGTGGCGGAAATCGCCGCGCTGGCGTTGCAATCGGGCAACCGCACGCTGCGGGCAGATGAGGTGTTTGACATTGCGGGCGAGGATGCTGCCGAATTGGTGTTTAAGCAGGCATCGGCTAAGCTGGATTATATTGGCAAGGGACAAACCCAGGGACGCATTGTGGTGGAGGGCGACGTCGGAGCTTATCTGGGCTTGCAGCTGAAAGGCGGCGTGCTTACGGTTTCTGGGAGCGTTGGCGCGTATGCGGCGTGTGAGATGAAGAATGGGGAAATCCATATCGGCGGCGATGCCGGGGATTTTCTGGGGGCGGCGTTGCCGGGCGGCAAAAAGGGTTTGCAGGGCGGCGTGGTGGTGGTGAAAGGCAGCGTCGGCGACCGTGCCGGGGATCATATGCGGCGTGGGGCGATTTTGATCGAGGGCAATGCCGGGGCGTATTTGGGTTCGCGCATGACGGCCGGCACGATTGGTGTGCTGGGCGAGGTTGGCGCTTATCCTGGTTATGCGATGAAACGCGGCACGCTGCTATTGCTGAAAACCCCGGCGGCAATCCCGGCGACGTTTAATGATTGCGGCTGCCACACACTGGGTTTCTTGCCCTTGTTGCTAAAAGGCTTTCAGGGGTATCAGAGCGCTTTTGGCGGTTTGGCCGATACGGTGAAACGGGTGCGCCGTTATGCCGGAGATATGTCGGGCTTGGGCAAGGGCGAGATTTTGGTGGTGGTTTAAAGTAGCGGATGTTGTTGTGTGGCCGGTTGGTCTGGACTGAAGCTGTCGGCAATATGATGCACACCGGCAATAAGCAGGATGCCGGCTACGATCAGCGCCATTTGTTGGATGACCGCTTCGGCGTGGGTTTTCTTGTGCAGGGTCGGAATCAAGTCGGCGACGGCGACGTAGATGAAGCTGGACGCAGCGAGCGCCAGAAAATACGGCAGGCTTTCGTGTACGCGATCCAGCGCGAAATAGGCCAATACTCCGCCGGTCACGGTGCCTAGGCTGGAGAGCATATTGTAGAGAAATGCCCTCGCCTTGGAATAGCCGCTTTGCAGCAGGATGGCGAAGTCGCCGATTTCCTGCGGTATTTCATGGGCGGCGACGGCTAGGCTGGTGACGATGCCTAAATGGATATCGGTGAGGAAGGCGGCGGCAATCAATACGCCATCGACGAAGTTATGGATGCCGTCGCCGACGACAATCAAGGTGCCTGCCGGCTGGTGGTAATGTTCTTCGTGGTCGTTGTGCGCCTCGCAGTCGTGGGTGTGGCAATGCCGCCACAGCAGCAGCTTTTCCAGCAAGAAAAACACCAGTATCCCAACCAATACGGTGGCGAACAGGCTATGCACACGCTCGACGCCGACATGGGCCACGGCATCGGGCAGCAAATCCAAAAATGCGACACTCAATAATGCCCCCAGCGCGAAGCTGACGCCATGCGGCAGGATGCTGGAATAATGGCGGTCTGGCACCAGCAAAAACAGGGAGGCGGCAATGACGCTGAGTATGCCGCCGATCAGGCTAAATAAAATAATCCAGAAAAGTAAATGCATGTCGTAAGGGGTTTAGGTTTTGCTTAAATGTCCATGCGGCGCACCTCGCCATTTTTTGCAAAGCAAGCTTTGCACTCCGCTTTATTCCCGCCAAATCAATGTCGCCATGCGCCCGGTCTGCCCGTCGCGGCGGTAGGAGAAGAAGCGCTCTGCATCGGCATAGGTGCAGTATCCGCCGCCGTAGATTTCGGTGACTCCGACGCGGCTTAAGGCGATGCGGGCCAAGCCGTACAAGTCGGCCAGCCAGCGGTCGGCGCCGCCCGGCCGGAACGCGGCTTGGCAGTCGCCGAGCTTTTCCAAGAACGCCAGCCGGACTTCCGGGCCAACCTCGAAGGCTTGCGGGCCGATGGCCGGGC
>JBJSYU010000402.1:0-10395 GCA_046089945.1 Candidatus Methylumidiphilus sp. | reverse complement strand
GCGTAATTTTGGAGTCCAAAGCTTGCTTTGGACATTTTAATCCCGTCCAAAGCAAGCTTTGGACGCCAAGACAAAGCCACGGCGTTGGCCCGTCGCATCAATCTAAAAGCATCTGGAGCCATCATGGAACCTATTGAACTGCCGACCTTCATCGACCCGCGCTGGACGGTGAAGCTGGCGAAAACTTTGAAAATTATCTGCTATGTGTTTTTTGTAAATTGATGTACTCTCTACCCGTTTCCGTGTCCCTTAATCAACGCAATCCCAGAGTCATTTTATGACCACACTCCCACTCTCCAAAGTTGGCATTGATGGATTCCGTGGCCTGCGCTCCCTCGATCTCGACGGGCTAGGCCGCATCAACATACTTGTAGGAAACAATAATTCAGGCAAGACCAGTGTTCTCGAAGCGCTATCCATTCTTTCCCAGCCATTTAATCCTGATGAATGGCTCAATATAGTCCGCCGCCGCGATTTCGGGCAACTTGACGAGACACGAGTTCAATCGCTGCGCTGGTGTTTTACCCAAACTTCAGGATTACCAGATCCCGACCAATTGATTGAAGCCGCTTGCAATTTGACATGTGAAGGCGATTTTCCGCTACGCAGCTTGAATGTTCGCTATACCGAATTTATTGGAGAGCCAAGCCCAAATGAAATACGGCGTGGCACCAATATTACATCGCGGATTATGCGGCACCATGTGGATTTGCCTCTCCCCGAAGAGACGATGCGTGGAGCAGAGTTGACACATATTCCAAATTGGTCACAGCAAACACAACTCAATATTCATCCAATAACCTTAAAAGTATGGGAAGGGATCATACCGCAAAGATTCACAAGAGCACGAATCGCTTCTAGGCTCGACTCCGAGACATTGACGCCTTATTCTTATCAGATCAACAGGAATCAGGTAAGATCTCAATCGAAGCTAATTTTTCAGCAAGACTCGCCTAGCGTGTTGAAGCTACTCCAAGATTTCGATAGTGACATTGAGGGAATTGACTTGGCCTCATTTAGGGGAGATCGTCCAGCGATTTACATCAAACATCGCAAACTCGGCGTAGCGCCGCTATCGGTATTTGGCGATGCTATGCGCCGGGCGGTGCTTCTTGCCACCACACTCCTTTCCCTTAAAGACGGTGGCCTTCTATTGATCGACGAAGTAGAAGCCGGAATCCATGTAGGTGCATTAGTCCGTGTTTTCGAATGGCTCGTAACATCTGCGCGAACACTCCATATCCAAGTCTTCGTCACCACGCATAGCTTAGAAGCCTTGGATGCATTGGTTTCGGCTCGTCCTCTGCTGGGGGAGGAAGATATAGTTGCATTTCACCTAACCCAAACTGCCGAAAGAACATTGGGCAAGCGGCTTTACGGTGACTTGCTGCGGCGTTTGCGCTTTGAGCGCGGATTGGATGTGAGATAAGCAGCTATGCGCAAGTATGGATATTTGGTTGTCGAAGGCCCTCATGATGTCGAGTTCGTATATCGTCTTTTGCGCCCACTCGGTCTGCGACGCAAACGAAAAGTAGATGAAGTGGATGCATCTATTGCTCGGCTTATCCCAAAGGAATATCCACCGGATGGCGACCTGCAAAAAAGGATGTCCACCCCGTTATTTTTGCAAAGCAATACCCATGCTATCGCCATCCAAAACGCGACGGGCGACAGTCAGTTGACTCTAAAACTTGAAGAAGCGGTGGCCATGCTTGGCCTAAGCGGGATTGTTTTATCTAGCCTGGGCATTTTGCTTGACTCGGACACCAAAACTCTCGCTGCCAGCCGCTATTTTGATATAAGGCAAGACATGAAAAAAATGGGATTTGCGCTTCCTGAAAAACCTGGGGACGTGGCACTTGGCCCACCTCGGATAGGCGCATTTGTTTTACCAGATAATGCTTCTGCTGGAACTCTTGAGGATTTGCTTCTTGACAGTGCAAATGTTGTATATCCAAATTTATTAGATTCTGCTATTTCTCATATTGATACCGCACTCACAAACCCCGATCTCCTCCCTGTTGATCTGGAGGATTTCAATAAACCCGCTGGTCGCAAAAAAGCTATCATTGGTGCGATGGCAAGCATTTTGAAACCTGGCAAGGCCGTGCAAGTATCGATTCAAGACAACCGTTGGCTCAAGGATAAGAAAGCTTTGGAGCTTCCTAGGATCAAATCGGTTCAAGCATTTCTGAAAACCTTATTCGAACTTCCCTAAAATGGGTCAACGGCCTTTCACGCCTCCGAAGCCATTGGGCGGTAGCCTAGCCAAAATCACGAGTGAAGCGGTGCTTGCGGCACGTTTTTTCGGGGCCGCAGCAACACGCAGATCGCAAGCAACGCTGGACTCCGTGGTGCGCCCCCCCGAGCTGCGCAATGTCCCGTCACCGCAAATGACCCACAGATTGGCGCGGCGGACACGCCCAAGCCTAGGTCTTGCCTATCTTGCCGCGACGCAGCATCATGCCGGGCAACATCCACCGCCCAACCCTGACCGCATCCGCCATGGCTAAACCCAACCCCGCCGTCTTGGCAAAATTCCGCGCCGCGCTGGAGCAACTGTATGGCGACCGCATCGAGCGCGTCGTGTTGTTTGGCTCGCAGGCGCGGGGCGACGCCCGCCCGGATTCTGACTACGACGTCGCGATTTTTTTAAGAAGCCTGGACGACCGTTGGGCGGAACTGGACAAGCTGGCGCATCTGCGGGTCAGCTTTCTGGATGAGACCGGCGTTTTCTTCGACGCCCTGCCCTACCCGGCGGCCGCATATCAAGACCGCACCCCGCTGATGCATGAAATCCGCCGGGAAGGCATCCGCTTATGACGCCAGAAGCCGAATCGTTTCTGCGCAAAGCCTGTGGGCATCTGGAACGAGGCCGTATCATGCTCAGCGTCAATCTCTACGAAGATGCCGGGCGCGCCGCTTATTTGGCTGGCTTCCATGCGGCGCAAGCATTGATATTTGAACGCATAGGCAAAGCCTTGAAAACCCACAACGGGGTGCAAGCCGAATTTCTCCGACTGACGAAAGAGGCGCTAGAGCCAGAATTGCGGGTTTTTCTGTCGCAAGCGTATAACCTCAAAGCCGTTGCCGATTATGAAGAAGGCCCAGACGCAGGGATATCCAGCGACCGGGCAGAAGCGGCCATTAAAACCGCCGGCCATTTTGTCGAGCGCATCAGGCGGTTGACAGACCTTGCGCCCTAATTCCTTCTCCCGCAGGGAGAGAGATTTGTGTAGATACTCATGCCCTGCGAGGGGAAGCTTGCTTAAACGCCTTCCCAATCGCCGCCGCCGCCGCTAACATCCCATCCTAAAGAACGCCCTCTCCTCCGGGAGAGGCCATGACCCAGCCCCAATGCCCACAAGCCAACCATGCTGAAAATCCACAACACCCTGACCCGCCAAAAGGAAACCTTGGCGCCGATTGAACCCGGAAAGATCCGCCTGTATGTCTGCGGCATGACCGTATACGACTATTGCCACTTGGGCCATGCGCGGGTCATGGTGGCCTTCGACACCGTCGTCCGCTATCTGCGCCATTCGGGCTACGACGTCACTTATGTGCGCAACATCACCGACATCGACGACAAGATCATCAAACGCGCCCATGACAACGGCGAAGCGATGGAGGCGCTGACCGCCCGCTTTATTGATGCGATGCACGAGGACGAACGCGCCTTGAATGTGCTGCCGCCCGACCATGAGCCGCGCGCCACGGCGTCCATCGCGCAAATCATTGCCATGATTGAACAGCTCATCGCCCGCGGCCACGCTTATGTCGGCGGCAACGGCGATGTGTTTTACGCGGTCGGCACGTTCGCGGGCTACGGGCAGTTGTCCGGCAAGAATGTCGAGGAACTGCGCGCCGGCGAGCGCGTGGACGTGGACGCGGCCAAGCGCGACCCGCTGGATTTTGTGCTGTGGAAAATGGCGAAACCCGGCGAGCCTTATTGGGAATCGCCCTGGGGCCATGGCCGGCCCGGCTGGCATATCGAATGCTCGGCGATGTCCACTTGCTGCTTAGGCCATCATTTTGACATTCACGGCGGCGGCATGGATTTGCAGTTCCCGCACCACGAAAACGAAATCGCCCAATCGGAAGGCGCGACGGGCCAGAAATTCGTCAATCTGTGGATGCACAATGGGTTTGTGCGGGTGAATGAGGAGAAAATGTCGAAATCCTTGGGCAATTTCTTCACCGTCCGCGAGATACTGACCCGTTACCGCCCGGAAACCGTGCGCTTTTTCATCCTCAACAGCCATTACCGCAGCCCGTTGAATTATTGCGATGAAAACTTGGACGAGGCGCATGCGGCATTGACCCGGTTATATACCGCGTTGCGCGGCTTAGACCTTTCCTCTCCCGCCGGGAGAGCGACCGGGGGAGAGGGCTTCATCAGCCGTTTTGAAGAGGCGATGCAAGACGACTTCAATACCCCGCTGGCGGTTTCGGTGCTGTTTGAATTGGCCCGCGAAATCAACCGGCAGAAAACTGCCGACCCGGCGGCGGCGCAGGGTTTGGCTGCGGTGTTGCTGGACTTGGCGGCGGTATTGGGGCTGTTGCGGGAAACCCCGGATGAATTCTTGCGCGGCAGCGATGCCGACGGTTTGAGCGCCGAGGCGATTGCGGCTTTGATCGATCTGCGCCTGCAAGCCCGCAAAGCCAAAAACTGGGCGGAATCCGACCGCATCCGCGATGAATTGAAAGCGCAGGGCATTATCCTTGAAGATTCCGCGCAAGGCACGGGCTGGCGGCGGGAATAGTTTTAGCATGTCTGAACCGCTGAACAACCCGCACGACTGCTTTTTCCGCGAGACCTTCTCCCGCCGCGAGGTGGCCGAGGGTTTCTTGCGCGGCTATCTGCCGCCCGATATTGTCGATGGCATTGCCTGGGAAAGCCTGGAAATCGCCAAGGACAGTTTCATCGAGAAAGCCCTGCGCAACCATTTCTCCGACCTGCTGTACACCGCCCGCTGGCGGGGGCGGACGGTGAAAATCTATCTGCTGGTCGAGCATAAAAGCCATCCCGACGCTTGGGTGCCGCTGCAATTGCTGCGCTATCTGGTGCGGATTTGGGAACTGCACCGCAAGCAGCATCCGCGCCAGCCCTTGCCGCCGGTGCTGCCTTTGGTGTTGTACCACGGCCAGCAGCAATGGCAGGGGCCGGTCGATTTCCACGCTTTGTTTGGCGAAACGGACGCGGCGCTGGCCGCTTACATTCCCCGCTTCCGCCACGAGTTTTGCGACCTCGCCCTGCCGGCGCCTGCCGCGATCAAAGGCGCGGTGTTAAGCCGCCTGTGCCTGCTGGCGTTGAAGCACATCTTTGACGCCGACCCGAAACAGGCGTTGGCCGATATCTTGCCACTGGCGCGGGAGATTTTGCAGCGTGACACCGCGCTGGAAATGCTGGAAGTGGTGCTGCGCTATTATGTGCAGACCACGCGGGCGCTGGACGAAAACGATATCCACGAGTTACTGGGCAAAACCGACGACGATGAGGAGCATTCCATGCAGACATTCATAGACCGTTATATCGAGCAAGGCCGACAGCAGGGGTTTTTTGTCGGCATCGAACAAGGCCGAGAGCAAGGCATTGAGCAGGGCATCGAGCAAGGCAGAGCGCAAGGCAGAGCGCAAGGCAGACAGGAGGGCAAACACGAAGGTGAACAACAAGGCTTGCGGAAAGTGCTGTTCCGCCAACTAGCCCGCAAATTCGGCGCACTGACGGCGGAGCAACAGCAGCGCATCCAGCAGGCCGACGCCGAAACGCTGTTGCGCTGGTCGGAGCAAGTTTTGTTTGCGGCCACGGTCGAGGAGGCAATGTGCTAACGCCGCTGGCCCGCCGCCAAAACTGCGCAGGCTGCGCCGCTGATTTGGCCTAATGCTACGGGCCTGCGCCTTGCCGCAAGGCAAGCCGCGCAATACTAAAGAACTGTTACAATTTGCCCCGCCCTTAGCGTGAACATCTTCTCCAAATGCCGCTTATGCCTGACCAACCGCTGTTGCGCCCTGAAAAAAAACTGCTCGGCTGGCGGGAATGGGTGCGCCTGGACACCCTCGGCCTGCCGCCGATCAAAGCCAAGATCGACACCGGGGCGCGCACGTCCGCGCTGCACGCCTTCGCCGTGGCGCCATTCCTGCAAGAGGGTCGGCAATGGGTGCGCTTCAGCATCCACCCCAAGCAGCGCAACCCCAAGCTGGTCTGCGTCTGCGAGGCGCCGGTCATCGACCGCCGCCGCGTCACCGACTCCGGCGGACACCGGCAGATGCGCTATGTCATCGCCTCGGACATCACGCTGGGCGGGGACACCTGGCCCATCGAAATCACGCTGACCAGCCGCGACACGATGCGCTTCCGGCTGTTGCTGGGGCGCACGGCCTTGGCCGGGCGCTTCATCATCGACCCAACCTCGGCCTATTGCCTAGGCCAGCGCCAGCGTAAATCCCCACCCGAACCCAGCCGACGGAAAACCAAAATGGGCGTCACGATTTTCCACAACCCGCGTTGCGGCAAGAGCCGCGCCACCCTGCAATTGCTGGTCGAGCGGGGCATCAAGCCGACTGTGGTCGAATACCTGAAAACCCCGCCTAGCGCCAAGGAGCTGGCGAATATCCTGGCGCTGCTGGGGCTGGCGCCTAGGGATTTGATGCGCAAGGGCGAGGCGGTTTACCGCGAGGCCGGCTTGGACGACCCCGCGCTAGACCGCGACACGCTGATCTTGGCCATGCTGGAGCATCCCATCCTGATCGAGCGGCCCATCGTGCTGGCCAACGGCCAGGCGGCGATTGGCCGACCTCCGGAAAAGGTGCTGGATATCCTAAAGCCGGAGAATGGCCTGGCACCGGACGGGCCATGAAATCCGGCGGAGGTTCATGGCATAATGTCTGCTTTGCAACAGCCCCGCACCCAATGCCCCAGACTATTGACGAGCATAAGCTGCGCCGCGACGGCCTCGCCGTCGTGCGCATCGAGGCCGAGGCCGTCGCCACCTTTGCTGAGCGCATCGATGGGCAGTTCGTCGCAGCCTGCCGTTTGCTGCTGGGCTGCACCGGACGCATCGTCGTCACCGGCATGGGCAAGTCCGGGCATATTGCCGGCAAAATCGCCGCGACCTTGGCCAGCACCGGCAGTCCGGCGTTCTTCGTCCATCCCGGCGAGGCCAGCCATGGCGATTTGGGCATGATTACACCCAAAGACGCGGTGCTGGCACTGTCCAACGGCGGCGAGACGGCGGAGTTGCTGACGATTTTGCCGGTGCTGAAGCGCTTAGGCGCGGCGCTGGTGGCGATGACCGGCAACCCGGCCTCGACCTTGGCGCGGCAGGCCGACGTGCATTTACACACGGGCGTGCGCGAGGAAGCCTGCCCGCTGGGCCTGGCGCCGACTTCCAGCACCACGGCCGCGCTGGTCATGGGCGACGCCCTGGCGGTGGCCCTGCTGGAGGCGCGCGGCTTCACCCGCGAGGATTTTGCCCGGTCGCACCCCGGCGGCAGCCTAGGTCGGCGCTTGCTGCTGCGCGTGTCCGACATCATGCATGCCGGCGAGGATGTGCCTTGGGTGGGCGCCGACGCGCTGATCAGCGGCGCGGTGCTGGAAATGACTGCGAAGAAGCTGGGCATGACCGCGATAGTCGATGGCGACAGGCGGGTGCTGGGCATCTTCACCGACGGCGACTTGCGGCGGGTGTTCGAGCGCGCCCGCGACATCCACGCCACCCCCATCACCCAGGCGATGACCCCCGGCGGCGCCCGCATCGAGGCCGACCGGCTCGCCGCCGAGGCGCTGCACGTGATGCAGTCCCGCCGCATCAACGCCTTGCTGGTGGTGGATCGAGACAACCATTTGATCGGGGCGTTGAACATGCACGATCTGCTGCGCGCCGGGGTGGTGTGAACACCATGGCGACGGCGGACATTCTGGCCAGGGCGGCCAACATCAAACTGGTGATTTTCGACGTGGACGGTGTGCTGACCGATGGCAAGCTGTTTTTTGACGAGCAAGGCCGCGAATACAAAAGCTTCCACGCCCGCGACGGCCTGGGGCTGAACCTGCTGCGGCAGAGCGGCGTCGAGGTCGCAGTGATATCCGGGCGCACCTCGCTGGTCGTGGCCCAGCGCATGGCCCACCTAGGCATCAGCCGGGTGTTCCAAGGCCAGCACAACAAGCTGCCGGCCTTCGACAGCCTGCGCGCGGAACTGGGCTTGGACGCTGCGCAGATCGCCCATGTCGGCGACGACCTGCTGGATTTGCCGCTGCTGCGCCGGGTCGGCTTGGCCGTCGCCGTGGCTGACGCCAACCCAGCCATCCTGCCGTTCGCGCACTGGCACACCCGCCAGCCGGGCGGCGCCGGCGCGGCGCGCGAGGTCTGCGACTTGATTATGCAGGCGCAAGGCAATCTGCAAGCCGCCGTCGAGGGGTATTATTGATGGTCGCCGACCGCAAAGCGATTGCCACCAACCTAGCGCTGGCCATGCTGGCCGCTGTCAGTTGGTGGCTGGCGGAAAGCCTGTCGGAGAAGGAAGTCGCCATCCGCAAAGTGGACGCCAGCCAGATTGACTACTACGCCCAGAACATCACCCGCACGGTGCTGAACCCGGACGGCAAGCCGAAAGAGGTGTTGTTCGCGGCGCGCATGAACCACTTTAAAAACGACAACCACACGGAGATGGATCGGCCAGTGATGACGCTGCACGGCGACGGTGGCGAACCTTGGGTCATCCGTTCCGAGCAGGCAACCGCGCAGGCCGGGGGCGACGCCGTGTTGTTGAACGGCCAGGTGGAAGTGACCCGCAAAGACAGCGAAGGCAAGGAGATGAAAATCACCACCGCCAACGTGAAATACGTCCCCGACCAAGACTATGCGGAAACCGCTGAAGCCCTGACGATGGAGTCGCAAAACGACACCACCAGCGCCACCGGCGCGCAGGTCTACTTTGAACCGGTGCTGAAGATCAACCTACTTGCCAACGTGCGGAGAAAGCATGAAATGCGTTAACCAAGCCGTGCTGTGCGGGCTGCTGGCCGGCATCGCCGCGCCCGCCTTCGCGCTGGAGTCCGACTCCAAGCAGCCCATGTACATCGAGGCCGACACGGCGGTCTACGATGAGGGCAAGGGGCAAACCGTGTACACCGGCAATGTGCGCTTCAGCCAAGGCAGCATCGAGTCGCAGGCGGACAAGATGGTGATTTACCAGAAGGACGGCAAGACCGACCGCATCGAGACTTTCGGCAACCCCGGCCGCGTCCGCCAAACGCCGGAGGCCGGCAAGCCGCCGTGGAACGGCATCGGGCTGCGCATCGAATTTTTCCCGGAGACCAGCGTGCTGGTGCTGCACGACAAGGCCATGGCCTGGCAGGGCGACAAGCCGGACAGCAGCGACCGCATCGCCAGCGAGCGCATCGAATACGACAGCAAGAAGTCGGTCATGAAGGCTGGCCTGCCGACCAGCCGGGGCGACCGTGTCCGCGTCACCATCCAGCCGAAAAAAGACGAAGACGAGGCGCAGTGAAGCAGCTATGGCCCTATTGACCACGACCGGCCTGAAGAAGACCTACAACAAGCGCAGCGTCGTCGATGACGTGTCCATCCGCATGGCCAGCGGCGAGATCGTCGGCCTGCTCGGCCCCAACGGCGCCGGCAAGACCACCAGTTTTTATATGATCGTCGGGCTGATCAAGCCGGACGGCGGCGGCATCTTCCTCGACGGCCAGCCGATCACGCACATGCCCATGCATGCCCGCGCCCGCCGGGGCATCGGCTACCTGCCGCAAGAGCCATCGATTTTCCGCAAGCTGACCGTCTCCGACAATCTGCGCGCCGTGCTGGAGTTGCGCGGCAACCTCAGCGAGGGGCAGATGGAGTTGCGCATCGAGGAGCTGCTGGACGAGTTCAGCGTCACTCATTTGCGCAAGCAACCCGCCATCGGCCTGTCCGGCGGCGAGCGGCGGCGCGTGGAAATCGCCCGCGCGCTGGCCTGCGAGCCGCGCTTCATGCTGCTCGACGAGCCGTTCGCCGGCGTCGATCCAATATCCATCATCGACATCCAGAAAATCATCGGCCATTTGCGCGCGCGCGGCATCGGCATCCTCATCACCGAACACAATGTCAGGGAGACCCTGGGGATCTGCGACCGCGTCTACATCCTCAACGAGGGCCGGGTCATCGCCGAAGGCGACGCCGACGCCATCGTCGCCAACCCGGAAGTGCGCAAGGTCTACCTAGGCGAAAATTTTTCCCACTGACCCCGGCGCGCCGCGCCTCTAAACCATAGCGAATCAAGTAAAATGCCCGGCACCGCCGAAACCTTCCGCCCCGCCACTTCCCTCGCTTAAGGGCCCATGAAACAAACCCTTCAATTGCGGCTCGGTCAACAACTGACCATGACCCCCCA
>JBJSYU010000401.1:0-3768 GCA_046089945.1 Candidatus Methylumidiphilus sp. | reverse complement strand
AGCGGTGGGCGGTGCCTTTTTGGGAGACTTCGATCAGTTTGTCGACAATGTGCTGAGGTGTGGCTCTATCCGGGTTGCCCATGCCAAAGTCGATGATGTCGACGCCTGCGGCCCTCTGATTTGCCTTGAGATCGTTGACGATGTTGAAAACATAAGGCGGCAGGCGTTTGATGCGTTGAAACTCTTCCATCCAAGGCTCTTTAAAAAGGGTGGGGTTGTAAGGGCGGTTGGCGTGTGCCACCGGCGGGTAGGCATAAGGCGTTAAAAGTACTGTCGCGGGGGGCAACTGTCAACGGATATGCCCCTGTTGTTGTCGGGCAATCGTGTGGCGGGCTTTGGGCGAAACCTAAAGTGGGCGGCGGTTGGCGCTGCGCCCGGCGCTATCGCCGCTGCCCCCTCGCGCAGGCGCAAGCCCATGCCCCGCCTACACAAATCCCGCAGGAAAACAATCTATACATTTGGGGGCCGCTGCCGCAAAATTTGCGCTGAACTTT
Source organism: Candidatus Methylumidiphilus sp. (assembly GCA_046089945.1). Taxonomy (GTDB): domain Bacteria; phylum Pseudomonadota; class Gammaproteobacteria; order Methylococcales; family Methylococcaceae; genus Methylumidiphilus. The sequence continues at coordinate 3,274 of JBJSYU010000401.1, read as the reverse complement.
TCCGCAAATTTTTCGCCCAACCGACACCAACGCGCTGTAGTCCACGCGGGCGGTCGGAGAGCTTTTTAAGGCCGCATCCTGATGCGCCCGTTGAACCAAACTTTTGAGAAATCACATGTCATTATCAGATAAGTTGCTAGAAAGAATCGCCAAGCTTCCCAAGTTCGTCTCCATCATTGGGCTTATTTTGTTCATCGTCGTGCTGTACGTCACGCTGCAAAAAGGCATCACGCCGTTTGTGATGGCAGTGGTGGAGTCCGAGCTGTTTTTTGAGAAGGAAGAGGAGCAGGAAGAATTGGGCAAGATCGAAGGCCCGCGTGGCGCCCAGGCGTTTGCCCAGTGCAAAAGCGTGATGCTGGCGGACAAGCATGTCCCGGAAGGCTCGCAGTTCATTGACACGAATTACGAGGCTTGGGCCTTGGGCGGCCGAACCTACCTGATCCGCTCCCATGTCAATGTCAACTCGCCGGACAAGGGCATGGTGGACCGCAAATATGCCTGCAAGGTCAAATTTGCCGGCGGCGAGCTGACCGACCCCAAAAACTGGGACAACCTCGGCGTGGACTTCAACGAGCCGGACTAGCCGGACGCGCCGCCGTACAGCCCCTCCGCTCGGATCATCTGTAGCACCGGGTCGGGCAATAGATAGCAAGGGCTTTGGCCTACCGCGATCAAGCGCCTGATGCCGGTGGCCGAGATGGCCAGCTGCGTCACCTCCAAAAACACCACCCGCCCCGCCGAGGATTTCGGCAACTCCCCCGCCTCCACCTGCCGCCCGTCCAAAGCCTCCGCCAACTCGCCCGGCCATTGCGGCGCCGCGATATCCGGCCGGCGCAGCACGGCGACATGTGCCAAGTCAAACAATTCGCGCCAGCGCCGCCAGCCCGGAAACCCGGCAAACGCATCTTGCCCGACAATCAGGCACAAGGGCCGATCACCCGCCTCGGCGCGTAGCGAAGCCAAGGTGTCCACCATGTAAGACGGCCCTTCCCGCTGCAATTCCCGCCGATCCACCGTAAAGCCCGTCCCGGCGCAGGCCAAGGCCGCCTCGATCATGCGCAGGCGCTGTTCGGGGCTGGCCCCCGGCGGGCCACGGTGGGCCGGCACCCGGCAAGGCAGGAAGCGCAGTTCGCCAAGTCCTAGCGCCTCTTTGGCCTCCACCGCCGTGCGCAAATGGCCGTAGTGGATCGGATCGAAAGTGCCGCCGTAGATGCCTAGCATGGCACCGCCGTCATCCCGGTCCCGGCACAGCGGCAAGCGCCTGCGGGCGGGCTTGCCGGGCCGGAGCCATCGCCCTACGCAATCCTACGGATTGAGCGGCCATGGGAAGCAGCGGATAGTCGCAACGTTCATTGTTTTCCGTCTGTTTTATTGTGAACGCCTCATACAAGCTTCCCCACGGAGATTTTGTATGGGGCTTTTTTTTGCGCCAGCCTATTCCCGCGCACAACCGCAACCCAATCGCGGCCTCACTCGTAGGCATTGATGAGTGCGCTTTGATGCTTGTTCAGGTCTATGCCCAAGTAACCAGGAAGATGGACCATTTTGATTTTATAAGGCTTGCCCTTGGCGTCCACCGCCGCCGTGGCCAAATCGACAACCTGCTGCGCCGGGTGCTTGTCCGCGTCCATCACGACTAGCACCTGTGGCCGCATGCGGTTTTTCACGTTGGATTTCAGCACAATCGCCACCTCGCCCGAAGACAGCTCGACGATAGTGCCGGGCGGATAAAACCCCAAATACGATATGAAGCTGGCGCACAAGGGTTTGTTGATTTTGTTGTTGTCGGCCAACATGCTGAGTATGTTGACCGCGTCCAAGTGGTTGTGGGCGGAGCGGTAGGCGGTGTTGCGGGTGATTGCGGTGTATTTGTCCACCACTGACACAATCTGGCAGTTCTGGTTGATTTGTTGCTCGGTCAAGCCCCTAGGATACCCCGAACCGTCGGGACACTCATGGTGGCCATAGGCGACATCGACCGCCCCGGTGTATATGTTTCTAGCTGTCATCAAAATATCGCGGCCATAGGTTGTATGGCGCTTGACGACTTCAAACTCCTCAGGGGTCAACGCGGTGGTTTTGTTAAGGATGCGCTCAGGGATTTCGATATTGCCGATATCGTGCAGCAATCCACAGGTTCCAAGTTCCTCCAACTGCTTAGCCTCAAGCCCGCACAACCTGCCCAGCAGGATTGAATAAATGCAGACGCTAAAGGCATGTTCTGAGGTGTGCGGGCTTTTCTCCTTCATCTGCGCCATCAACAGCATCGCGTCGGGATTGCGCAGGATGCTGGCGACGCATTGCGACACGGCGCTTTTCGCCAGTTGCACGTCCACACTGTTGCCGAAACGGATTTCGTCCTGAAAGCTTTTCACCAGGCTGGAGGTTTCCTGCCGGGTCGCGTCGGCGGCGGCCATTTCCTTTTCCAAAGAAACCGGGTGCTTGCTCTGGAACAGCGTGTTTGCCGGGAGTTTATCTATTTTGACGCGCACGGCCTGGGTGCGCCCCAAATCGATAAAGACATGCTCGCAATACAGTTTGAGCGCTTCGACATCGGCGTCCGTTTCGATTTCAAACCCCTCAAACATAAACGGCGTTTCCGTCCATGGGCGATCCAGCTCACAGACGAACATGCCCTTGCGCAAATCGCCAACCCGGAGCTTGACGATCTCATAATGGACAACATCAACGGGTACGGCTTTCAACAAAACCCCCTTATCATGCCTGACAATATACAGTATACGGCAAAGACCTTGTGGCGTTTATGCGGGCGGGCCGACACGGTTGGCCAGCCATGTGTCAAACGCCGCCAGCCATAAGCCCGCGCACGTCCCCTCTAGCCAAAACCCACCTGCCACACCGATGGTGTTGGCGATAATGTCAAAAAAATCGAAGCTTCTAAAGCCCCCCAACCCTTGCAGGACTTCCATCAATACCCCTAAGCCGACCAGGAATGTCGGCCAGCGCCAATGCCGGGAGTAACACATGCCGAACCAATAGGCCAGCGTCGCATAAGCGGTGAAATGTTGCGCCTTGTCCCAGCCTAAAATCGACGGCGGCTGCGGCGGCCGGGGCGTGAGGGACAGCCACACGACGATGGCAACCAACATCCATGCCAAGACCCGCCAGTTTTTTTCATAGTTCAGACAGCCTTGGGGCTGCACGGTTGCGGTCATTGCGAAACTTCCTGCAAAGCGATTGAGATAAAGCGGCTCAGGCGGCGACGGTCTTGGCGACGGCGCCGCCGCAGAGGATCAGGCACACATCCAACAAG
>JBJSYU010000400.1:0-3401 GCA_046089945.1 Candidatus Methylumidiphilus sp. | reverse complement strand
TACATCGTCGGCTTCTACAACAGCCGGCGGTTGCATTCCACATTGGGCAACCTGCCGCCCAACGCTTACGAGCGCAACCAGGCAGCCAAACAACCTATCTCGGTGTCCATTAAAACTTGACCACCACAGTCCCGCAACCCAAAAAAGTGCAGGTGCTTAATTAAGGTTGTGGACGACTGTGGAATACACCTTAAGCGTTACGCGCTGTTGCCATCGCGGTTGGCCGATGGCCTTGTAGTGCTTTGCTTGCCAAGTGTTTGATTTATTTTGCATGTCTGCACATAAGCATCCTGCCAGAAGGCTTCGGAACCCCTATTTTAGGCTTTACGTTCGGCGATGATTTTGCGAAAGGCGTCGGTAGTTCAGGTCAAGCCGCCGAAATTTTAACCATCTTTAATCGAGATTATCACATGCTTAGATTATCCAGAGTATCCTCGGTGTTACTGTGTTCCATCGCTGGGTGCGCGCACAATCCCACGTTGACGCAAACGCCCCCCGCGGCACCAGCAGCGGCAGCGGCATCGAATAGCGGCCTTCCGCCCCAAGTTTGCCACGCGCCTGCACCGCCACCCGCCAGCCCCTCAGAGATACCCAAGACCAACTCGAATGTGTTGCCGCACAGGCCGTTTCCGGCAACCTGGCAGAAGGTGCTTGACAGTTTTATTGCAAATGGCAGTGTGCCTGGTGCCGTAGTCATCGTGAAATCGCCGGAATGGGGCGTCCGCGTCGGCACTGCCGGTGTCTCCAACCTTGCAGATAAAACCCCAGTTTCACCCAGTACGCAGTTCCGAGTCGGCAGCGTTACCAAGACGTTCATCGGCCAAGTGATCCTGCGTTTGGAGCAGGAGGGCAAGATTAAGCTTACTGACCATGTCCTAGACTATCTAGGCGATAATCCACTGGTCGCCGGGATTCCTGACATCGAGAAAGTCACTGTCGCCGACTTGCTACAGATGAAGTCCGGCATCGCCAATTACCTAGGGGCGCCGGATATTGGCTACGCGGGACAGTTGACGCCTGATCGACACTTCGACGCCGACGATTTGATTAGCGTCATCAGCAAGAATGGCACGAGTGCGCAGCCCCACCCTTGCCCCGACACGACAGGGCAGCATCTGCTCCCGCTGTGTCCAGACTTCGCGCCGGGAGCCACCTACCCCAATCCCTATTGGGTCGCGGTTCTCAACAAGCAGCCCCCGCCGCCGCCGGAGCCGACCTATCCCGCGTGGGCTTACTCAAATTCCAACTACGTCTTGCTCGGCATGATTGCTGAGAAAATCACCGGTCTGAAGGTGGAGGAGGCTCTCAAGCGCTATGTGTTTGACGTGGCCGGCCTGGAGGACACCTATTTTGCGACTGACAACCAGCACTTGCCGGCCATGCACGGCTACACGAAATATGGTGCCATCCCCTATCCCCAGCCGGCTTTCAAGGATTGGTGCGATGTCACGGCGACCAACCCAACCTCCGCTTGGACTGCCGGTGCCGTTGTGTCCACTCCGTGGGATCTGCTGAAGTTTGAGGACGCGATGTTCGCTAAGGATACGCTGCTGAACTCCGGCACCAAGAACAAATGGCTCACCTTCGTTTCCGCTGACAACCATATCGGTTGGGAACCAATGCAATACGGCGTTGGTGGCCTGATGCAGCCAGAGCGCTCATACGGCACGGCCCGTGGACATGGTGGCGCCTATCCGGGATACAAAACATTGCTGTACTATTTCTACGACCAGCAAATTTCGTTCGTACTCGCCAGCAACACGTCAGACAATGAATACGAAGCCAACATGCTGGACACGATTATGCCCTTGGTCAGTTCGGCTGTGACCACGCCGCAGGCTAAGCCGCATGCGCGCGGCAAAGTCAGGTTAGCCTGGCAAGCCGGACGGGTCTATGGTGATTCCTACAATGTCTACTGGGGTACTGATGCGGACAAAGTAGACCGTGCCGACGAATCCAGCCATGAGGGCGTTGGTTTCAAGACGGTTTCCGGTGTTGCGGCCGAAGTGGAGGCGACGCCGGGCAAGACTTATTACTGGCGGGTTGATACGGTGGCGCCGCGTGCGCCGCTGCCGCTGGTCAACGGCCCGCTGTGGCAATTCAAAGCCCGCTAGGGTAGCTTCGGGGCGGCGGCTGCAAAAGCCGCTGCCCCATCCGCCTCTCAGATCTCAATCATAAACAGCCGATGATATTCTTAGTGGCTATTGTGCGACCCGCCTGGAGAAACACCCCATGTTCCCAGTGATTGCTACCTTACTGGGCGGCGGCGCTGCCGCCGCTTGTGTCGGCATCGCCCGCCGCAGGCGACTCGCCTTGTTGGACATACTGGCTTCGCCGCAAGATGCGCCTTGCCATCCAACGGAAGTTCCGTCGGAGCGCGAGCAACCGTCCGCTGCTCACCTTCTAACGCCTGTTCGTGCCTACTTCGAGCGTTGGGACAGGCGTTACCAAGACTGGATACAGACCCACATTGATAGCCGGATCATGGGTTCTTTGCGCAGTGGGCAGATGCAAACACTCGCCCAAGGCACGCGGCGCGAATTGAGCCGACTGGAGAAAGAAACCAACCGTAGCCTGGTATTGGGAGCGGTTGGGCTGGGCCTGATCGGACTGACCCAGCTGACCGGTTGGCCGCTCATACCCGCCGTCATTGCGTTAGGTCTTTACAACGCCCTATCCGGGCTGAAAGAGGTTTGGCGCGTCACCGTCGAGGAGCACCGCTTCAGTCTGCTGCACCTCATGTTGGTATATTTCTTATGGGCTTGGTTTGGCGGCTATTACTTGGTGGGTACGGTCGGCATTATCATTGGCGGCCTGTGTCAAAAGTTCCATTTGCTGACCCAAACTGTCACCCGCTATAGCTTAACTCACCTGCTCGGCGAGCAACCTGCGCAGGTGTGGGTCATGTTGGATGGCGTTGAAATCGAGATACCATTTGAGCAACTCCGGCTGGGAGATATCTTAGTGTTGACCGCCGGGCAGCAGGTTCCGGTTGATGGGGCTGTTGTCCGTGGCAGCGCCACGGTGGATCAGCACCGGCTAACCGGCGAGTCGCAACCAGTGGAAAAGGCCGTCGGCGACCTGGTGCTGGCGGCCACCTTGGTGCTAGGCGGGCGCATTGAAGTTCGCGTCGAAAAGACCGGCGCCGAGACCGCCGCCGCCCGGATCGGCGAAGTTTTGGAGCGCACCGTCGAAACCCAGGAAATTCGCATCGCAGACCAATTCAAGACGGTGGAAAACACGCGCTGGCCAATGCTGGCTGGTGGCGTGTTGGGCTGGATGGTCGGCGGCTCGAAAAAAGCCGCCGCGATGTTCGGTTGTAATTTCCTCTTGATCCAGATACCGCTGCGCATTCTGACGTTGCTGAACGGGCTTGGCATCGGTGCCGAACGCGGCATCCT
>JBJSYU010000399.1:0-7745 GCA_046089945.1 Candidatus Methylumidiphilus sp. | reverse complement strand
CGAGCGCATCATGGCCGAGTCACGCATTCAGGTTATCAAGCATCTGGACGGCATTTGCCATGTCTACATCGACGATTTGGCCGACCCGGCCAAGGCCATCCGCATCAGTCTGAACGCCAAGACCCAGCGCTACGGCGTCTGCAACGCCATGGAGACTTTGCTGGTGGCGGAAGGCGTCGCCGCGTCCATCTTGCCGCCACTGGCCGGGCTGCTGCGGGACAAGGGTGTGGAGTTGCGCGGCTGCCCAAAGACGCGGGCGATCCTGCCCGACGCGGTGGCCGCCACGGCAGAGGACTGGGCCACCGAATATCTGGCCCCGATCCTGTCGATCCGCGTGGTCGCCGGGCTGGACGAGGCGATGGAGCATATCCACCAGTACAGTTCGCAGCACACCGAAGCCATCGTCACCGAGGACTACAGCCGGGCGCGGCGGTTTCTGCGCGAGGTGGACTCTAGCTCGGTGATGGTGAACGCCTCCACCCGCTTCGCCGACGGCTTCGAGTACGGCCTGGGTGCGGAAATTGGCATCAGCACCGACAAGCTGCATGCCCGCGGGCCGGTGGGCCTGGAAGGGCTGACCACGCTAAAGTTTGTGGTGCTGGGCGATGGGCAGGTGCGTGGCTGAGTCTGCCAAAGCCGCAAGTATCTGCAAGACGGCGTCAGCAGTATTGGGCGCACTTGCCCTTTCAAACCAATACTTGTGGATATATCCGCAACAACCGTTGACATAATTGCAACAAAAAGGCCGGGGAAATCCTATAATCTGGGGTATCTGCGCCTAATGTCCCAAAATAGGCCGGATGCACCACGAAAACATCGGCACGCCTGAAATAAGGGATGCCGCATTTTTGCCCACCATCCGTCGCCTGCGCCCGACGCAGGCCGCGCTCCGCAGATTTGCTGCCCCTGCGGCATAAACGCGCCGAGCAATTAATCTTCCCCTTACGATCCAACAAACCCGCAAAAGACTAAAGACATAGGCTTTTGCTTGGTTTATATTTAAGGCGTGTTTGATTCGGAAACACTCCGTTGCGCGTGGATGGCCGACCGCCGACGTGTGCGGCGCACCCTTCCATATATTCAATAATTACAATCGCTTAAAGGATTTAAAAATGAAAACAGAACCCATCGTCCTTAGGGGGCGGCACGATCCGGCAGACGTCAGAGGATTCCTCCGGCGCACGGTTGCCTACGTGCTTGACCAATACGCCACCGCCCTGGCCTTCTTGGGGCTTTTGGCCAGCGTGATTTACGTGATTTTGATGCTCGACTTGCAGGCGCAGGAAGGCGGCACGGCGGCGGTGAACTTGGGCGCCCACCAGCGCATGCTGGTGCAGCGCGGCGAGTTTCTGACGCTGAAGCTAGTCTCCGCGACCTCCCACGCCGAGCGTCAACAAATCCGCCAAGACATCTTGCAGATGTTGACCATCCTCGACAGCCAGCATGCCTACCTGCGCGACGGCGACCGCCTGATCCGCCAAGGCCCGCGCCTGTTGGCCGAGCCGGGCGTGTTGGCAGAGGATCTGCGGCCGATCTTCTTCGCGCCGCTCAACCTGAACGCCGACATCATGAGCTTCATCGGCGCCCTCAAGGGCATCATGTCCGAGCCTATCGACGACATCAGCCGCGACGGCAAGAACGTCAGCGTGATCCTGTCCAGCACCACCGACCGCATCCTCGACGGCCTGGACAAGGTGGTGAGTTACCACCAACGCGAGGCCGACGCCCGCCTGAAAAACACGCAAAACCTGCAAACCGTGTCGCTGGCGCTGATTCTTGGCGCCTTGTTCTTCGGAGGCTCGGCGATTTTGCAACCGCTGGTCTCGCGCCTCAAAGACAGCATGGCCGGGCTGAAAACGCAAAAAGACTTCAGCGACAACGTCATCAACACCGCCCAAGCCTTGATTATCGGTGTGGACAGCGCCGGCAGGATCGCACTGTTCAACCGCTACGCGCAGGAAATCACTGGCTGGGCGGAAGATGAAATCATCGGCGAGCCGTTCTTCCAGCGCTTTTTCGCCAGCCCCGACCGCGCCAAAATCGAGCCGAGCTTCCGCGCCATGATGCAAGGCGCCAGCGCAAGCGAAAGCGGCCTGGAAACGCAGTTGCTGATCCGCAGCGACGAAATGCTCGACGTGGTCTGGCACAACACGGTAATTCTCGACCCCGCCAGCGGCCAGCCGATGCTGTTCCTCGCCACCGGCGACGACATCACCGAACGCAAGCTGGCGGAAAACCAGTTGCAACAGACCTTGAAAGAACTGGGCAACTTAAGCTCCCGCCTACAAGGCGAAATCAACCTCGCCGCGACGCTGCAACGCTCGATCCTGCCCAACCCGACGATCAACCTGCCCGGCGCGCAAGGCTTGGCGACGCTGATCACTTCTTCGGAAGTCGGCGGCGACTATTACGACTATTTCCAGGTAGGCGGCTACCAGTCGGTGCTGCTGATCGGCGACGTGTCCGGCCACGGCGTGGCCGCAGGCACCATGGTCAGCGCGGCCAAGGGCGGCCTTTACCCGCTGATCTCGGAAGGCGTGACCCGCCCGGCGGAAATCCTGCGCTCGCTGAACGCCACCATGTTGGGCACGGCGCAGCAATCGCTGCTGATGACCATGAGCTGCCTCAGCCTGGACAGCCGCACCGGGCATGCCCGCTTCGCCAACGCCGGCCACGTGTTCCCTTACCTGCGCCGGCGCGGCAGCAAAGAATGGGCGATGGTCGAAGGCTCGGTCGGCTTGCCCTTGGGCAAAAGCGTGGACGTGGACTATCTGGCGGTGGAGCAGGATCTGGAACTGGAAATCGGCGACCGTCTGTTCCTGTTCACCGACGGCGTGGTCGAAGAAGAATCGCCTTTGGGCGAGCCGTTCGGCTATGATCGGCTGGAAATGCTGCTGGCCGATTACGCCGAGGCCGACGCCGAAGACCTGCACCGAGCCATATTGGACGCCTTGAAGGCCCACACCGGCCGCGACACTTTCGACGACGACGTGACTTTGGCAGTGTTCGACCACACCGACCGCGTGGAAGTGCAGTCCGTCGGCGACACCTCCGACCAGCTCATCCGCATCAGTGAGGCGCTGTACCGTGGCCAGCGCGACCGCTTCACCTCGCCGATCTCCCGCCAACTGGTGGTGTTCCTGTCCGAAGGCGAATTCCACGACCTGCTGCCGCGCATGGCCGAGGACGGCATCCGCCGCGTCCTGCCCCGCGACGACAGCTTCTACCACCGCGTCGGCTGGGACACGCTGCTCGGCCAGCACCGCCTGGCCCCGGCCGACGACTTGTACGCACTGACGCCGGAGCGCATGGACGAGCGCCAGTTCCAACTGACCCACAGCGACGAAAAGCTGTTCTTGATGGAGGAAACCCGCGCCTGGCTGGACGAATTGGGCGTGTTGAGCGAAGACCATCTCGATGCCGTGCTGATCGTCATGGACGAAATGATCGAAAACAGCCTGTACGGCGCGCCCCGCGACGGCCAGAGCCGGCCGTATTACGAAAAGGGGCTGACCCGCGGGCTGGAGGCGCACGAGGCTTTGCGCATCGACTTGACCGTCGGCGCGGAAACCGTCGGCCTGATGGTCACCGACAACTGGGGCACCTTGACGCCCTCGGTGTTCCTCGACCACCTCACCCACACCTTGCAATCCGGCGTCGAACCCGGCACCGGCGGGGCAGGCCTGTACCTGATGTGGCGCATGTCCGACTACTTGCAGATCCGTGTGTTGCCGAACCGGCGCACCCAAATCACCACGCTGTGGGATTTGAACCGCCCGCTGACGGTGGGCCTGCGCACGGGTTTCCAGTTCCTGTATCACAACGAATTCAACGAGGTTGTGACCCATGACGCTGGCTAACTCGCTCATCATCAATCCCCTAGGCGTCGAGGAAGACGTTTACGCCTACGCCTTCGCCGGCTCCATCGACGCCCATTCCGGCCAAGTGCTGGACAACCTTGCCGGCCTGCCGGAGAACGCCCGCATCAGCCTGGACTTCAAGCAGGTCGAGCGCGTCAACTCCATGGGCCTGTCGCTTCTGCTCAAGCTGTTTGAGCAATGGGAGCGGCGCGGCATCCGCGTCGAAGTCAGCAACCTCAACCGCATGGTCGGCATGCTGTTCAAAATCACCGGGCTGGGCCGCTTCGTCAAAAGCGACCCGGCGGCGGTGGCGGCGCAACAGGCCCGCCAACAGGTCGAAATCGTCAGCTCCGTGCAGACGCCGGCCCAGCCGATGCACCAGCCGGAGCCTGCGGCGGGCGTCCACCACGGTCGCTTAAGCTTCATCGCCAGCATGCAGACCAGCGCCCAGTTGAGCGGCTGGTATCTGCTCAACACCTACCTGCAACGGCGGCTGCAACACGCCATCCATTTGGAGCAGTTGCCGGCCGGCCACGACATCACCCACGAGACCGTGGACTTGCTGTTCGCCAAGCCGTTCGAGGCATGCGCCATGATCGCCCGCCGCGACTACGTGCCGCTGCTGCGACCAATGGGCGAGGCGGACGAAGTGACCCTGGTCATGCGCGCCGACGACACCCGGCCGCTGTCCGCGCTGGCCGCCCCGCAGGTCGTCACCGCCTCGCAAGGCAGCTTCGTTTACCTGCTCGGCCGCTTCCTCTGCGACGAGAATGGCATGGACTCCGGCAGTTTCCAGTTCGCGTTTGCCGGCAACGAAATCAAAGCCCTGCAAATGCTGCTGAAAGGCCAGGCCGACATGCTGTTCATGCTCAAAAAGACCTACCACGGCTTGTCCGGGTTGACGCGCAAATCCACCCGCGTGGTGGACGAAAGCGACACCCAGTTCGCCTACCACCTGTTCTGCATCCACAACCGCGTGGCCGAACTGCGCCAACCGCTGGTCAAGGTGCTGACCGACATGGCCGAAGACGAGCAGGGCAAAGGCGTGTTGAAGGACATTCAGATCGAAGGCTGGTGCGCCCCGGAGGAAGGCGAAATCCGCATGCTGCGCGACATTTACCAGCGCTATTCCGGCACCGCGTGAAACAAAAGCCCGCCCCGCGCAACGGGGCGGCGCCCAACTGACTTAAAGCCCCTCTTGCGCAAAGAGGGGCCATCTCAACTCAAATCCGCCATTCTTCGCCCGCCATTATTTTTCCTGAGTAGCAAGATTGCTCAGCCAATGCCGAAAAAATCTCCGTCATTCCGACCGGGAGCCGGAATCCAGCGCCTAGGGATGGCAAACTGGCCGGCTTCCACATAGCAAGATTCAGTGAAAGCCGTCTTTTCAGTCGCCTGAAGCATCTTGCTAATCAGGTCATTTTTTATACTTGCAGGTGATAGCCGACCAGGCGTTCGACTTCGTTTTTCGATCCGAGTATCACCGGCACGCGCTGGTGGATATCGTAGGGTTGGATGTCGAGTATGCGCTGGCGGCCGGTGGAGCAGGCACCGCCGGCTTGTTCGACGATGAAACCCATAGGGTTGGCTTCGTACAGCAGGCGCAGGCGGCCAGCCATCGCCGGGTTTTTGCTGTCGTAGGGGTACATGAATACCCCGCCTCGCGTCAGGATGCGATAAACCTCGGCGACCATCGAGGCGATCCAGCGCATATTAAAATCTTTGCCACGCGGGCCTTCCTTGCCTTGCACACATTCTTCGACATAGCGCCGCACCGGTTCTTCCCAAAAGCGGCGGTTGGACATATTGATGGCAAATTCGGCGCTGTCTTCGGGGATGCGGATATCGGGATGGGTGAGGATAAATTCGCCAATGTCGCCGTCCAGCGTGAAGCCGTTGACGCCGTCGCCGGTGGTCAACACCATAACGATGGTCGGGCCGTAAATGCAGAAGCCGGCGCAGACTTGGGCGGTGCCGGGCTGCATGAAATCTTCGGCGCTGGGTTGTTCAACGCCTTCGGGGGCGCGGAGAATCGAGAATATGGTGCCGACCGACAGATTCAGGTCGATATTCGAGGATCCGTCCAGCGGGTCGTAGCAAATCAGGTATTTGCCGCGTGGGTGCTTGGGGGATATGGGGATGATGTCGTCGTTTTCTTCCGAGGCCAGCGCGGCCAAATGGCCTGTCCAGTCCAAGGCTTTGATGAAGATATCGTTGGTGATGATATCCAGCTTTTTCTGCGCTTCGCCTTGGACGTTTTCGGAACCGGCCACGCCGAGATTGCCGGCCAATCCGCCCCGGTTGACTTCATGGGCGATGGCTTTGCAGGCGCTGGCGATTTCGTTCAATAGCAAGGTGAATTCGCCGGAGGCTTGCGGGCTTTTGCGCTGTTGGCGGATGAGGTATTGGATCAGGGAGACGCCTTTCATGGGAGGGCTCGTTATTGATGGGGTTAGGCGTGGAATTCGTAGATGAATCAATCTGTCTGAATTGAGGGAAAAGCGCAAGGCGGGCCTTGCGCTTTAGTTTTGCGGAGGGAATGGCCAAGCCGGACGGCCTAGGCCATAAGTGCGGCGTTTTTAAGCGGCTTCATCCGGTGCTGCCACCAGCAAGTCGCTGATGCGGGCGATTTTGAGCGCGTTGGTGCCGCCGGTGCGTCCGGTCAAGTCGCCCTTGGTGAGTATGACCTGGTCTTCCTTGTCAACCAGCTTGCGCCGCAGGAATTCTTCGGCGATGAGCTTGTTGAGGACGTGGTGGTCAACAATGCCTTTTTCGTTGAAAAAGATCGGGTAGACGCCCCGGTACATCGTCACTTTGCGGCAGGTCTTTTCGTGCGAGGTCAGCGCGAAGATCGGAATGCCGGAGCTGATGCGCGACATCCACAGCGGCGTCGAGCCGGTTTCAGTCAACGCGCCGATGGCCCTGACCGGCAGGTGGTTGGCGATGTACATGGCGGAGAGCGCGATGGCTTCGTCGATGCGGTGGAAGACTTCTTCCATGCGGTGCTCGGACTTGCGGATGCGCGGGTATTTCTCCGCCTCCAGGCACACCCGCACCATCGCCTCGACGGCGCGGTCGGGGAACTTGCCGGAAGCCGTCTCCGCCGACAGCATCACCGCGTCGGTGCCGTCGAACACGGCGTTGGCCACGTCGGACACTTCGGCGCGGGTCGGCGCCGGGTTTTCGATCATCGATTCCATCATCTGCGTGGCGGTGATGACCGCCTTGTTGTGCGCCCGCGCCATTTGGATCAGGCGCTTTTGCTCACGCGGCAGTTGCGCGTCGCCGATTTCCACGCCGAGGTCGCCACGCGCCACCATGATGACGTCGGAGGCTTCGATGATGCCTTGGATGACGCCGTCCAATATCGCCTCGGCGCGTTCGACTTTGGCGACCAGGCCCATGTCGCTGCCGGCCGCTTTCAGCAACGCCCTGGCTTCTTCCATGTCCGCGCGCGAGCGCGGGAAGGAGATGGCCAAGTAGTCGGCTTCGATGCTGACCGCCGTCAGCAGGTCTTCCTTGTCCTTGTCGGTCAAGGCCGGGGCGGACAGGCCGCCGCCGAGCTTGTTGATGCCCTTGTGGTTGGACAGCACGCCGGGGATGGTGACCTCGCAGTTGACGCGGGTGCCGACCACGTCCTTGACGCGCATCGCAATCAGGCCGTCGTTGAGCAGCAGGGTGTCGCCGGCCTTGACATCATGCGGCAGGTCTTCGTAACAGCAGCCGACTTGCGTCTCGTCGCCGGCGTCCGCCGGGAAGGCGGTGTCCAGCGCGAAGTCTTGGCCGAGCTTCAGGTCGATCTTGCCAGTCTTGAAGCGCGCGGTGCGGATCTTCGGGCCTTGCAGGTCGGCCAGGATGGCGACATGGCGCTGCTGGCCGGCGGCG
>JBJSYU010000398.1:0-5943 GCA_046089945.1 Candidatus Methylumidiphilus sp. | reverse complement strand
CGTTCGACAATCATGCCGATGCCTTGGCCGCCGCCGATGCACAGCGAGGCCAGCCCCAGGTTCACGTCGCGGCGCAGCATCTCGTGCAGCAGCGTCACCAGGATGCGCGCGCCGCTGGCGCCGACCGGATGGCCTAGCGCTATCGCCCCGCCCAGCACGTTTACCTTGTCCAAATCCCAGCCCATGTCGCGGTGGACTTGGATTGACTGCGAGGCGAACGCCTCGTTGACTTCGATTAGGTCTAGGTCGTTGATTGAGCAAAACCCGCGCCCCAAGAGCTTTTGGCAGGCGTTGACCGGGCCTAGGCCCATGTAGGCGGGGTCTAGCCCGGCGGATTGCGAACCTAAGATTTTGAACGCCCAAGCCGGATTCAGCGCCTCCAACTGCGCCTTCGACACCACCAGCACCGCCGCCGCGCCGTCGTTGACGCCGGAAGCGTTGCCGGCGGTGACGCTGCCGTCGGGCTTGAAGGCCGGTTTCAGCTTCGCCAAGGATTCGACCGTGGTGCCGTAGCGCGGATGCTCGTCGGTGTCGAACACCAAATCTTCGCCCCGGCCCTGCTTGATGCGGATGGCGGTGATCTCGTCCTTGAACTTGCCGTCTTTGATGGACTGCTCGGCTTTTTGCTGCGAGGCGGCGGCGAAGGCGTCTTGCTCCGCGCGGCTGATGCCGTGGCGCTCGGCGATGTTTTCGGCGGTGATGCCCATGTGGCAGTTGTAGAACTTGTCCCACAGCGCGTCGTTGACGATGCTGTCGATCACTTCGCCATGGCCTAGGCGCTGGCCGAAACGGTGGGCCGGCAACAGGTACGGCGCGGCGGTCATGTGTTCGGTGCCGCCGGCGATAATCGCCTGCGCCTCGCCCGCCGCTATCGCCTGCGCCGCCAGCGCGACGGTTTTCAGGCCCGATCCGCAGACTTTGTTGACAGTATAGGACGGGGTTTCCTGCGCCAAGCCGGCCTTAATGGCGACTTGCCGGGCGGTGTTTTGGCCCAAGCCCGCTTGGATGACATTGCCGAGTATCACCTCGTCCACGGCCTCTGCGGATAAACTGGTTTTTTCGAGCAAGTCGCGGATCACCGCCGCGCCGATGTCGATGGCGTTCAGCGTGGCCAAACTGCCGTTGAATTTGCCGATGGCGGTGCGGCGCGCACCGATGATATAAGCGTCCATTGAGTGCCTCCAGTGGTTTTTTGATAGGGGGATTTGAACCGACAACACCCCAATGCGGGGTGTTGTCTTTTGGGTAATGTGCGGACTTATATACGCATGCCGCCATCGACTTCGATGACGCGACCGGTGAAGAAGTCGTTGCGGATGATGAACTGGACGGTTTGCGAGATTTCATCCATTTCGCCCAAGCGTCCGACGGGGATTTTCTCGACGATCTTGTCGAGCACTTCCTGCCTGATTTTGGCGACCATTTCGGTGTTGATATAGCCTGGGGCTATCGCGCCGACGCGGATGCCGTAGCGGGCCAATTCCTTCGCCCACGTCACCGTCATGGAATCGACGGCGGATTTGGCGGCGGAATAGTTGGTCTGCCCCAAATTGCCGGAGCGGCTGATCGAGGAGATATTGATGATGACGCCGGGGCTTTTATTCTTCACCATTTGGTAAGCCGCCTCACGGGCGCACAAAAACACGCCGGTCAGGTTCACGTTAATCACCCGCTCCCAATTCGCCAACGGGAATTTGGTGATTTCATCGCCTTTTTGTTTGATGAACAGCGCGTCGGCGGTGATGCCGGCATTGTTCACCAGCACATCGGGGACGCCGCGCTCCGCGACAAACTGCTCAAAAAACGCCTCGACCGAGGCTTCGCTGCTGACATCGACAATTTGGCCGTCGATGCCGGTTTCGGCTTTCAGGATGTCCAGGTTTTCTTGCAGCACGTCCACGACGAAGGGCTTGCCCCCGGCTTTCTGCAAATCTTCCGCGAAGCGCCTGCCCATGCCGCGCGCGCCGCCGGTTATCACGATGTTTTTACCTGCAATGTCCATCTTTTAGCACCTTTTGGGGTTGAATAGTGGGGTGGGGCGGGCGGCGGGAAGCCAGCCTGCCATGTCGCCCGGCTAGTATAGCCATTGCCGCCTTGGGTGGCCTGCCAGAATTTGTGGTTTTGCGCCGCCGCCCGCCCGGCCCAAGCCCCGCATGTCACGGCGGATGAAAGGCTTGGGCGCAGGCGGGCGCGATTGCGCCTATCCGGCGAACACTGAATATCCAAAAGCCGCGCTAATTTAAGGCCAAAGCAGCCCTGCGCCTGACCTCTATTTGACGGCATGGCGTTGCTATAATGGGGCTGGTTTGACTACAGGCCACTTGCGGGACTTTCACTGATTTTCCAAAAAATGAGGCTGATAATGTTGCTAGAAGCTTTTCAACTGGGTGATTTGCGGTTAAAGAATCGGGTGGCGCTGGCGCCGATGACGCGGGCGCGGGCCGGCGAAGAACGCTTGGCCAATGCGCTGATGGCGGAATACTATGCACAACGCGCTGCGGCGGGATTACTTATCACCGAGGCGACGGTCATATCCGAGCAGGGCATAGGTTGGAATAATAGCCCCGGTATTTACACGCAGGCCCAAGCCGAGGCTTGGCGGCCAGTGGCCGACGCGGCGCATGGCAAAGGCACGGTTATTTTCATGCAGCTTTGGCATTGCGGGCGTGCCTCGCACAGTGCGTTCCATAACGGCGAACTCCCGGTCGCGCCGTCGGCGATTAAGCTGGAAGGCGATATGATCCACACGCCGATTGGCAAAAAGCCGTATGAAACCCCACGGGCGTTGTCGGTGGAGGATATTGCCTTGATCGTCGAGGATTATAAAGCAGCGGCGGAACGCGCAAAAAATGCGGGCTTTGACGGCGTGGAAATTCATGCAGCCAATGGCTATTTGATCGATGAATTTCTCCAGTCGAAAACCAACCATCGGGATGACGGCTATGGTGGCAGCGTGGCGAACCGATTTAGGTTTTTGCGGGAAGTCACCGAAGCGGTGTTGCAGGTATTCCCGGCGAATCGGATCGGTGTGCGTTTGTCGCCAAATGGCAGTTTCAACGATATGGGTTCGCCGGATTACCGCGAGACTTTCCTGTATGCGGCGGCGGAATTGAATGGGTATGGCTTGGGGTATCTGCATATCATGGATGGCTTGGCGTTTGGCTTTCATGGGCTGGGCGAGCCGATGACGCTGGCCGAATTTCGCGGCGTGTTCAAAGGCCCGCTGATGGGCAATTGCGGCTACACCCAGGAGGCGGCGGAACAGGCCATCCAAGCCGGCCACGCCGATTTGATCGCCTTCGGCCGGCCATTCATCAGCAATCCCGATCTGGTCGAGCGCTTTGCCCACGGCTGGCCGCTGAACGCGCCGGCCGACATGGCGACGTGGTATTCCTTCGGCCCAGAAGGCTATGCCGATTATCCGCTTTTCCAAATGGCATAGGCCGCGCATTCTCCCTCTCCCTCGCAGGGAGAGGGCTGGGGTGAGGGTCTTAAAAACCAATCGTTTGCCCCTCACCCTAGCCCTCTCCCCGCAGGGCGAGGGGACTTAACACAGAGCAGTTGCCGCCCGGCCCGCACAGTCGCCGGGTGGCCTTTCTTCCCAATTTCCCACAGAGACTAATCACCATGGCAAGCACAGCAACAACCAGCCCGGCCCGCTCTTGCGGGTTTTCAACCGTGACCAGCGCACACGCCTGCCGCGACAGGGCCGACGCGCCGCCCGACAGCCTATGGAGCGGCCATCATGGTCATTAAAGGGCTGTATCTGACCAGCGCCGCGCCCTACAGCGGCAAGACCTTCGTCGTCCTGGGGCTGATGGAGTTTCTGGCCGGGCAGAGCGGCCGCATCGGCCTATTCCGCCCACTGGTGCATCAAAGCGGCGAGTTGGACTCGTTCATCCGCCTGGTGCAAGCCCGCTACCGGATCAACCAGCCAGTTGAGAGCCTGTACGGTTGCACCTTCGAGGCCGCGCGCGACCTGCTGATGGAAGGGCGGCGGCAAGATTTGTACAGCCTGATTTTGGAGAAATACAAGCGCCTGGAGGCCGAGTGCGATTTTGTCGTGTGCGTCGGCACCGACTACATGGACGCGGCGGCGACCGTGGAACTGGAGTTCAACATGGACATGGCCAATCATCTGGGCATCCCGGTGCTGCCGGTGGTCAAAGGCGGCGAGCAGTCCATCGGCGACATCGTGGATTCCGCCAAAATGTTCGTCAACGTGCTGCGCGACCACTTGTGTGAGGTGCTGGCCGTGGTCGTCACCCATGTCGTGCCGAACGACCGCGACAGCCTGCTGGCCGAGTTAAAGGCCGCGCTGGACAGCATATTCCCGATTTACGCCTTGCCCGAAGACCCGCGTCTGGAGCGTCCGACGGTGGGTGAAGTCGCCACCGCGCTGTCTGCGCAGATGCTCAGCGGCAACCTGGAATTACTGGAAAACATCGTGGAAACGGTGAAGATCGCCGCCATGGAGCTGCCGCATTTCCTCGGACATATCACCGAAGGCATCCTAATCATCACCCCCGGCGACCGCTCCGACATCATCCTAGGCGCGTTGACGGCGGACTTGTCGCGGCGCTTTCCGCAGATCGTCGGGCTGATCCTGACCGGCGACTACATCCCCGACCCGCAGATCCGGCGCATCCTGGCCGGCTTGGGCGCCGGCTCGATCCCGATATTCGCCGTGAAGACCGACACCTACCACACGGCGATTGCGGTGGACGCCGTCGAATCGTCCATTGGCCCGCAAGACCGGCGCAAAATCACCGCCGCCCTGGGGTTGATCGAAGCCGCGGTCGATATGCCCGAACTGATGGGCCGCGTCGCGCTGGCCCGCTCCGAACATGTCACGCCGCTGATGTTCCAACATGAGCTGATTCTTCGCGCAAGGCGTGTGCGCAAACACATCGTATTGCCGGAAGGCTTGGACGAGCGGGTGCTGAAAGCCGCCGAGACGGCGCTGCTGCGCGATGTCTGCGACATCACCCTGCTCGGCCCCCCGGATGAGATTCGCCGCAAAATCAGCGCGTTGGGGCTGTCGCTGGAACGGGCGACCCTCGTCGATCCGCAAGCCTCCGAACTGTTGGATTGCTACGCCGACCTGTATTACGAAAAGCGCAAGCACAAGGGCATCTCGCGGGAAATCGCCCGCGACATCATGACCGAGCCGAGCTATTTCGGCACGATGATGGCCTACATGGGCCACGCCCACGGCATGGTCTCCGGCGCCATCCACACCACCGCCAACACCATCCGCCCGGCCTTGGAGATCATCAAAACCCAGCCCGGCTTTTCCATCGTCTCCAGCGTGTTTTTCATGTGCCTCGCCGACCGTGTGCTGGTCTACGGCGACTGCGCCATCAACCCCGACCCGACGGCGGCGCAGTTAGCCGACATCGCCATCAACTCGGCGCTGACCGCCAAGGTTTTCGGCATCGAGCCTAGGGTGGCGATGCTGTCGTATTCCACCGGCGAATCCGGGCAAGGCCCGGAAGTGGACAAAGTCCGCGAGGCGGCGCGCATGGCGCAAGAACGCCGGCCCGACCTGAAAATCGAAGGGCCGCTGCAATACGACGCCGCCATCGACGCGGGCGTCGCCAAGCTGAAACTGCCCGGCAGCGCAGTGGCCGGCCACGCCACTGTGTTCATCTTCCCCGATCTCAACGCCGGCAACAACGCCTACAAAGCCGTGCAGCGCGCCGCCGACGCCGTCGCCATCGGCCCGGTGCTGCAAGGTCTGAACAAGCCGGTCAACGACCTGAGCCGAGGCGCGACCGTCGCCGACATCGTCAACACCATCGCCATCACCGCCATCCAGGCGCAGTTGGAAGATGGGCAGTTGGCTTGAGGGCTACTTCTTAAAATATTCACCCCCTTTGCAAAAGGGGGGCAGGGGGATTTAATGCGAGGCCATTCACTTTGGCCGGGAACAAATCCCCC
>JBJSYU010000397.1:0-6653 GCA_046089945.1 Candidatus Methylumidiphilus sp. | reverse complement strand
GACACATGCCCAAATCGTGGCCGGCAGGGATGCCGGCGCTACGACTGCACAGCCGCTTATGCGCCATTAAAACGTTTGGGTTGCTAGTATAGCGTGGTCGAACGGGCGGGGGGGCAATCCGCGTCTGGCTCAAAAACGCTTCCCCCCGCTGCGTTTGGCGGTGTATCGTAATGAATGACAGGGCCACTCACCAGACGAGGCCCATGCCCCCTCGCTGCGCGGTCTCCGCGCTGATGACATTTAACCTCAGAATACAAGGTATCACATGGATATTAGCCAGCTTAAAGCGATTTGCCCAATCGTTAAAAACGCCGACGACTTCGTGCCTGCGCTCAACGACGTTTTCGCCCAATACGAATTCAATACCCCCAATCGCATCGCCATGTTTTTGGCGCAATGCCTGCATGAGTCGGGGGGCTTCAAATATGTCCGCGAGATTTGGGGGCCGACCGCATGGCAGAAAAAATACGAAGGCCATAAAGGCTTAGGCAACACCCATCCCGGCGATGGCCATAAATACATGGGCCGCGGCCTGATCCAAGTCACCGGCAGGGCCAATTACACCAAATTTTCCGAATGGCTGGGCGAGCCTGATATTATCGACCAGCCGCAAAAGCTCGAAGAGCCGAAACTTGCCGTCCTCTCCGCCGTGTGGTTTTGGGTCAGCAACGACCTCAATGAATACGCCGACAAAGGCGATATCGAAGGCTGCACCCGGCGCGTCAACGGCCCGAAAATGCTGGGTTTGGCCGAGCGCAAAAAATACTATCAAGCCGGCTTGGCCGCGCTGAAGGCGGAATAGCCAGCGGCACACTGCCAAATCCCTCCGCCTGGGGCTGGCTGCGGCCCATGCCCGCCAACACAGCCAGCCCTTTAGGATGTAGTCGGCAGCAAAAAGCCGACGCAAAACCCCCAGAAGCATTTTGCCGCTGGATCACCCCCATCCTGACTCTATCGCCATACACACTATTATCCATGTGTTGGCGCCGTCAGCGATAAGCGCTAGACTTGGTCGGGAAATGACCTCCGCTGCCGATTTTCGCCCATCCACGCCCCACAACACAGGTGACCGCCATGTACACGATGACAAATACCCTGCTGAATGTCAGCCCAATCGCGTTGTGGTGCGCCTATTCGGCGCCCGACCCCAACGGCGGAAAATGGGACATCTGGAAAGTCCGCTTGCTGCGCCCAGGATTCAAATCATCTGCGCTTGACATTGACTATATTTCACCTTCCGCAGACGGCTACACCATCAACCAAAAAAGCGGCTGGTGGAAGCTTGAGCAAAGTGGCAGTTTTTTCATCTGCAAAAACATGACCTCAACCGCCAATGATTTGTTGTTGTCGTCCACACGCGGTTCGGTGGCCTTGCCTTACGAGGAATGGGCGCGTGGCGAAATTCGCACATGGACGGACAAGTTATTACGCCGTGGCGTGGACAGCCAGGCAGAGATCGACAAGCAAAAGGCCGAATGGGAAAACCTGAAAGATTGGGCGGCCGCTTTGGAGTGAGTGCGGCAAGCAGTCCGGCATGCCAAAGCCTTGGTTTTACTCACCCTCACCCTAAATCCCTCTACCGCCGAAAGCGGGTTTGCAGACCTTAAACGCGGCAGCAATGGCCCCAAAGATTGACATGCAAGGCGCAGGCGGTGGCGACTGTCCTCAATGAGCTGTTTGCGGTCGAGTATTACATTGTCTCCAAGAAATTCACATGACTGCTGTGCGAAAAACACCACGATGTTTGCATTGGTGTTGGCGAGCCGATTATTGAGTGGGCGTGGCACATGCCCGACCGCTCACACAGCCGGGTTATTCGTATTCTCCAACACACAGAAACAACCGCCTCACTTCAAAGCCTTCTCCCAACGGCTGACCACGGCGGCCGCTAGGCTATTGCCGAACACATTGCTGGCACTGCGGCCCATGTCGAGCAACTGGTCGATACCCAACAGCAGCAGCAAACCGGCTTCGGGTATATGAAACATCGACAAGGTTGCCGCAATCACCACCAGCGAGGCACGCGGCACACCGGCCACACCTTTACTGGTGAACAGCAGCACCAGCAACATAAACAATTGGTCGGGCAAGGGCATATGGATGCCATACGCTTGGGCGATGAACAACACCGCGAAGGTCATATACATCATGCTGCCGTCCAAATTGAAAGAATACCCCAAGGGCAGCACAAAACCGACGATTTTCTCCTCGCAGCCGAAACGTTCCAACTGCACCAGCAGCTTCGGATACGCCGCCTCGCTGCTGGCGGTGCCGAAAGCGATCAAGGCCGGTTCGCGGATATGACGCAGCAGTGAAAACACCCGCCGCCCCAGGCACAGAAACCCGACGAAACCCAACGACAGCCACAGCAGCAGCAGCCCCAGATAAAACTCGCCGATGAATAGGCCATAAGTCATTAAAACCCCAAGACCCTGCTTGGCGATGACCGCCGTGATGGCGGCGAATACCGCCACCGGCGCGAAATGCATCACATAACTGGTGACTTTCAGCATGATATGGCCCAGCGAATCCAAGGATTTCACCATCGGCCCGGCCAGCTCGCCCAATTGTGCGCAGGCCAGCCCGAAAAACATCGAAAACACGACGATTTGCAGGATTTCATTGTGCGCCATCGCCTCGGCGATACTGGTCGGCACGATATGGGCGACAAACCCGCCCAGCGACGGTGCCGCTTTTTGCAAACCCGTCTCCGCGTCCGCCGCTGGCAAAGGCATGTGCAGGTTTTCGCCGGGCGTGAACAGATTCACCAGCAGCATGCCCAACAACAGACTGAACAGCGAGGCGGAAAAAAACCACAGAATCGCCTTGCCGCCGATGCGGCCGACAGTATGGCCATCGCCCATTTTGCCCATGCCCACCACCAAGGTAGCGAATACCAAGGGCGCGATAATCATCTTAATCAGCCGCATAAAAATATCGGTCAGCACCGACAAAACCCCGGTGATCTGCAACAGCACCGGATTCTGGCCGGCCAACTCCGGCCCGCCGAAACTCAGGTTTAATATTTCCCCGGCGACAATGCCGAGGACGAGCGCCGCCAAGACATACACGGTCTGGCGGTTGGGTTGGTGTTCGTGGCCGTGCGGGTGAGCGGTCATGGGGGTAATCCTAATTTGGGTTGAAAGGGGTTTGCGTAGGCCAACAATGCCGGGCAGGGCGGCGTTGCGCATGCGGCATGATAGGGCCGCTGGCCACGGCGTGACAAAGGGGCGGCGGTGAAACCTCGGTTTTTCGGGGTGGATGGTGGCAATGCGCATCCGTAGCGCCGACATCCTTGCCAGCCAAAGTTTGGCAATGCCGCAAATGCCGGCAAGGATGCCGGCGCTACGTCGATCAGCAAGCCCGCCTCTGCCTAGCATGGCAACCATATTGACAGCAGAATACTTAACAGCAGCGGACTTATGCCCGCAGCTTATTGGCTGTTTTCAATGCCCGTCAATGTTTTCTGCCAAAACAGCGCCCGCCCCGCGTCGGGATGAAGCTGATACCCCGCAAACCCGAATGAGCGGTACACCGCTTGCGCGACGGCATTGCCCTCCAATACTTCCAAAGTCAGTTTGCAGCAGCCCAGATTTAAGGCTATGGCTTCGGCTTGGGCCAATAGCCGCTTGGCGATGCCGAGTCCCCGGTGGGTTTGGGAAACCACAATATCGTGGATATTCAGCAAGGGTTGGCAGGCGAAGGTGGAGAAGCCCTCGAAGCTCACCAGCAGGCCGACCGGCCGTTCCCGGTCAAAAGCCAAGATAATGTGGACGCCGGGCCGTGCGCTTAGCGCGTCGGCCAAATTCGCTTTGGCGTAAGCCGACAGCCCGCCGCCGCCCATGTCGTCCTGGGCGTATTCGTCGAGCAATTGGATTAAGGCGGCGCGGTGGGCGGGCTGGGACAGGTCGGCGGCGGTGATGGCAATGCCGGTCATGGCGGGTTCTCGCAAAGGTCGGTTGTGGAAAGCCGGGCAAGTCTAGCATGTTACAATTCGCCCACATTTCACCACACACATTGAGGCCCGCAGTGACCCATCCCGAACACCCACACGAAGACACCGAAAAACTGGCTAGGCTTTCCAGCCTGGTCGCCGACATTCTCGCCGAGGCGAAGCAACAGGGGGCCAGCGCGGCGGAAGCGGGGTTGAGCGTGGATCTGGGGTTGTCGGTGAATGTCCGCCTTGGCGAGGTGGAGACCATCGAACACCACCGCAGCCAAGGGCTGGGGGTGACGGTGTACTTCGGCCAGCGCAAAGGCTCGGCCAGCAGCACCGATTTGAGCGCGCAGGCCGTGCGCGAAACCGTCGCCGCCGCTTGCCGCATCGCCCAGCATGCCCAGCCGGACGAGTTCGCCGGCCTGCCGGAGGCGGAATTGTTGGCGACGGAATTCCCCGACCTTGACCTGTGCCATCCTTGGGGCTTGTCGGTCGAGGACGCCATCAAGCTGGCCACCACATGCGAGGACGCCGCCCGCGGCTTCCACCCCGACATCAGCAATTCCGAAGGCGCCAACCTGAACACCTACCAGGGCTTGCGCGTGTCCGGCAACAGCCTGGGCTTTTTGCACGGCTATCCGAGCAGCCGCCACAGCCTGAGTTGTTCGGTCATTGGCGGCAAAGACGACGGCATGCAGCGCGACGACTGGTGGACGGTGGCCCGCGACGCCGCCGATTTGGAGTCCGCCGAGGCGGTGGGCCGCAAAGCCGCCGAACGCGCCATCCGCCGCCTGAACGCGCAAACCCTCAGCACGCGGCAATGCCCGGTGGTGTTTGCCGCCGAAGTCGCCGCTGGCTTGGTCGGCCATTTCGTCGGCGCGATCCGCGGCGGCAATTTGTACCGCAAATCGAGTTTCCTGCTCGACCATCTCGGCCAACCGATATTCCCCGCATTCGTGCATATCCACGAGCAGCCGCATTTGCTGAAAGGTTTGGGCAGCGCCCCGTATGACGGCGAAGGCGTCGCCACCCGCGCCCATGATCTTATCAAAGACGGTGCTTTGGAGTCGTATGTGTTGAGTTGCTATTCCGCCCGCAAGCTGGGTTTGCAAACCACCGGCAATGCCGGCGGTGTGCATAATCTGATTGTCGATCCGGGTGATTTGGATTTGGCCGGCCTGTTGCGCAAAATGGGCACCGGGCTGCTGGTGACGGAATTGATGGGACAGGGCGTGAATATTATCACCGGCGACTATTCACGCGGGGCGGCGGGGTTTTGGGTGGAAAATGGCGAGATTCAATACCCGGTCGAGGAAATCACCATCGCCGCCAACTTAAGGGATGTTTACCGCAATATCGTCGCCATCGGCAATGACGTGGATTTGCGCGGCAATACCCGCACCGGTTCGATATTGGTCGCGGAAATGACGGTGGCCGGGGAATAATCCAAGCAGGCCGTCCTTTAAGCCCCGCCCTTCTCCAGCCAACGGTTCACCAGCTCCACATCCTCCCGCATCAACACACCAGCCGCCTGTTTCAACGACAGGCTGTTGGTGATGTAGTCATACCGCGCCTTGGCGTAGTTCTGTTTGGCCTGATACAGCTTGCTTTGCACCAGTAGCACATCGATCATCGTCCGTGTGCCGACCTCGAAGCCGGCTTCGGTGGCGTCCAAGGCGCTTTGCGCCGAGGCCACGGCGGATTTCAGCGCCGCCGTCTGGCTGATCGAGGTGGTAATGCCGCGATAGGCAATCTTCACCTGCTTGTTGGCGGCGCGGCGCTGCACGTCGAGGTTTTCCTGCGCGGCTAGATATTGCTCCCGCGCCTGGCGCACCTTGGAATTGACCAAGCCGCCTTGGAACAAGGGCATGTTCAATTGCATGCTGATGATTTGCACCTCGGTGCGGATGCCGTTGGGCCGGTTGTTGTCGGTGAAGCCGGCGGTGCCGACCAAGTCTAAGGTCGGCAGATGCCCGGCGAATTGCAGGTCGATGCCTTTTTGCGCCAATTCCGACTGGTTTTGCGCCGCGATGATGGTCAGATTGCTTTCCTGGGCGCGCTGGTTCCAGGCTTCGATGTCGGCGGGCTGCGGCGGGTCTAGCGGAATCTCCGGGGCCAGGCTGCTGATGGTGCCTTCAAATTCGCCGACGATTTCGCGCATGGCCTCGCGGGCGTTGTTCAGGTCGTTCTCGGCCTTGATTTCGTTGGCGCGCGATTGGTCGTAGCCCGCCTGCGCCGCGTCCACGTCGGTGATGGCGATCAGTCCGACCTCGAAACGCTTCTCGGCCTGTTCGAGCTGGCGCGAGATCGCCTCGAGCGCGG
Organism: Candidatus Methylumidiphilus sp.; assembly: GCA_046089945.1. Taxonomy (GTDB): domain Bacteria; phylum Pseudomonadota; class Gammaproteobacteria; order Methylococcales; family Methylococcaceae; genus Methylumidiphilus. Next base: position 394 of record JBJSYU010000397.1, on the reverse strand, counting down.
ACTGCTGTGAATTGACGGCGTCCTGCGCGGCGAGCACGTTGAAGTAGGCCTCCGAGACGCGGAGGATCAGGGACTGCTGCGCGGCGGCGTAGTCGGCCTCGGCCTGCGCGACCTGCCGGTCGGCGCGCTTGAGCGCCACCCAGTTGTCCCAGGCGAACACGCTCTGCCGCAGATCGACGCTCCAACGGTCGGTCTCGGGCTTGGCGTCGCTCGAGGAGATGAAGTTGACGACCACGCGGTTGCCCGAGCCGGTCGGCTGTTCGATCTCCTGCGGGAACTGGCCTTGGGTGCTGGTATCGGACTTGGTGCGTGCGGCCGACCCGGAGACCTGCGGCAACAGCGCCGCGAGCGCCTGCGGCTTCGACTCGCGCGAGGCGCGGCGCAGCGCGTCGGC
>JBJSYU010000396.1:0-6189 GCA_046089945.1 Candidatus Methylumidiphilus sp. | reverse complement strand
CTCGCCCTGTGGGGAGAGGGAGGGGGAAAAGATTTAAGATAACCGGGTTTCCAGCAATACCCGGCGGAATTCCTCCAAATCATCAATGGGTGGCAGGCAGGTGGCGGCCGCACACACATAGGCGACGTTTTTGCCCAAAGGTCGGCGTTCCGCCAACAAACCCGGCAAACCCGTTTCTTCGGCAGGCACCGCCAGACACAAGCGGCCCGGCGCATACCGCTGCCCCGCCGCATCCTGCCAAGCCGCCAGTTCCGCCGCCGCGCCGCGCAGCACTATCGTCTCCGCAGGCACGGCCCATTCGTCCATCGCGTTCAGCAACGCGCCGTATGCATGCGGGTATTCCCGCATGCCCGCCATCGCCGCCTGCAACACCCGCTCGGCCGCCTGCGTGTAGCGCGTCTCGCCCAGCGCATGCCCTAGGCGGTTCAGCGCCAAGGCGGCGACGCCGTTGCCGGCCGGCATGGATTCGTCGGCCATAGGCTTCGGCCGGTGGATCAGCGCCTCATGGTCGTGGGCGGTGAAATAAAAGCCGCCGTCCGACGCATCCTCAAAACGGTTAAGCAAATCATCGGCCAAGGCTACCGCGAAATCCAGCGCCGACCGCTCCCAGCGGCTTTGCAGCAATTCCAGCGCGGCGTCCAACAAAAAAGCATGGTCGTCCAAATACGCCGGAAAACGCCCGCGCCCGTTCTTCCATGCCGCCAGCAAACCGCCGTCGCGGTACAGTTCCGCCCGCACAAACGCCAGCGCGCGGGCCGCCGAGTCGATGAAATCCTCCCGCCCTAAAATCCGCCCGGCGACCGCCATGCCCTTAATCATCAAGCCGTTCCAAGCGCTGAGGATTTTTTCGTCGCGGGCCGGGCGGATGCGCGTCTCGCGGGCGGCGAACAGCTTGGCGCAGGCGGAGGCCAGCAGGCGTTCCGCCTGTCCGGTGTCGATGGATAAACGGGCAGCGGCATCGGCCAAAGGCAGAGCGATATACACATGCCAATGGCCCTCGAAATTCGGCGTTTCCCCTAAGCCGTAGTGCAGCGCCAGCAGGGCGTGTTCCTCCGCCGTCAGCAGCGCATGCGGCTCGGCGCGGTTCCACACATAAAACCGCCCCTCCTCGCCTTCCGAATCGGCGTCTAGGCTAGAGTAATAGCCGCCGGCCGGCGACTGCATTTCGCGCATCACCCATTCGGCGGTCTGCACGGCGACGCGGCGAAACAGCGGCTCGCCGGTAATCTGCCAAGCCTCGCTGCACAACGCCAGCAACGGGCCGTTGTCGTACAGCATTTTCTCGAAATGCGGGATATTCCATTCGGCGTCCACCGAATACCGGCAAAAACCACCGCCCAACTGGTCGTAAATACCCCCTTCCGCCATTTTGCGCAGGCTAAACACCGCAATGCGCAAAGCCTCGGCGTCGCCCTGCCGGGCTTGATAGCGCAGCAGGAATTCCAAGTTAGATGTATGCGGAAACTTCGGCGCACCGCCAAAACCGCCATGCGTGGGATCGAATGTCCGCGCCATCTGCTCGCGGGCGCGGCGCAGCAGACCGGCATCCGCCGCCTGCGGCTCGCCCTCGCTGCGGTCGGCGGCCTGCAAGGCATTCATGAATGCGGCCTTGCCTTCTTCCAATTTGTCGCGGTTGCCATGGTAATACGCGCTGACTTTCTCCAGCAGCGACATAAAGCCCGGCAGTTGATAACGCGGCTCCTTGGGGAAATAAGTCCCGGCGAAAAAAGGCACCAAGTCGTGCGGATTTAAAAACACCGTCAACGGCCAACCGCCCGTCCGCCGCGACAACAATTGATGCGCCAATTGGTATATCTTGTCGAGGTCTGGGCGCTCTTCGCGGTCTACTTTGATGCAAATGTAGTATTTATTCATCAATGCAGCGGTGGTTTCGTCTTCAAAGCTTTCCTCACGAAACCGGTGGCACCAATGGCATGCGCTGTAGCCAATACTCAAAAATATGGGCTTATTTTGCATTTTGGCTTGCGCCAGCGCTTCATCACCCCAAGGAAACCAATCAACCGGATTATGGGCATGCTGCAAAAGGTAAGGGCTAGTCTCGTCAATTAGCCGGTTGGTGTGTTTTGTCGCATGTGAATCATTCATGTTATATATTCCGAATTTTTAGGTAAGTTTAGCGCCGACAATCCACAAGCCTCCAAACCGATAATCTGGCCGGAGCGGTCAAAATGCACGACGGCTAGGCGGGTGTTTAGGCAGGCTTGCAAATCGTTGGGCGATACTGTAAAAGTTGCGCACAGGGTTGCAGGGCTGACCGGCTGAACGGGCGGCAAGGCTTGGCGGTGGCGCTTCACGGCAAAGCGATATGACAGCCATATCAGCCAGACCAGCGCCATGCCCACCACTATTTCGACATACCAGCGCAGCACGTCCTGCACCGTCAAGTAACCGCCCGACCAATTCACCCATTGCGCGCATTCGCTGTGGTGTAACAGCCAGCAGCCCAAGGACAGCAGCGGGGCGAAGAAATAGCACCACAGCAGCCAGCCAGACCCATTCAGCAACACCGCGCCCAAGCGTTGCCGCCAGTTCAGCAAATGCGGCGCGTTGATAATGATATCGGTCATGCTTTCGGCACACCCCGATCCAATGTCACCCACACCGCCCGCTGACCGCGTTTTTTCGCCAAGGCTTTCAACAAACCCACCACGGTGGTGATGACGTTATTGATCCAGTACACCAAAGGATACCAGATCATCCAATAATAATATCGACCGATGCCGCCATACTCTTTTTCATAGCGCGAATCAATCGCCAAGCTGACGGCGAATTGCGCGAGGCAGGTTATGCTCAGCAACATGCCCGTCCAACTTGGGATCAAACTGGCGACCACATGCCGGTGTAGGCTGGAAAATTGGCTGACGAACCAAATCAACAAACCCGCCAGCATCAAATACGACCAGATAATGCTCAACAGGCATTCCAGCCAAATCGGCCACATCCGCCGCGCCGGCCAGCGCAGTATTTGCGCGGAATAGCGCAGCAACACTTCCGCCCCGCCCTGCGACCAGCGCAGCCGCTGCCGCCACAAGCCCGGCAGGGTTTCCGGCATCAACACCCAGCACAAGGCATTTGGCTCAAAACGGATTGACCAGCCGCCCAGTTGCAGTTTCCAACTGATGTCGATATCCTCCGTCACCATGTCGTTGCTCCAATAGCCGACACTGTGCAAAGCCGATTTGCGGAATGCCGCGATAACCCCGGACACGGTGAAGATGCGCCCATATACCCGCTGCGCCCGTTTAATCATGCCGACTATCGCCGAAAACTCGCCGACCTGCACTTTGCCGAGCAACGTCGAGCGTGTGCGGATGCGCGGATTGCCGGTGACAGCGCCGACTTGCGGGTTTTCCATAAAATGGCGCACCAGCCACGCCACCGCCTCCGCGCCCAATAAGGCATCGCCGTCGATGCACACCAGAAACTCATGCTTCGCCAACAGCGCCCCGGCGCGCAACGCCATCGCCTTGCCTTGGTTGGCATCCAAATGCACGACGCGAATGCGGTCGTGTTCCTGCGCCAACGCGCACAGAATGTCCAGGGTATTGTCTTTGCTGCCATCGTTGATGGCGAGGATTTCATAATCCGGGTAATTTTGCCGCAGCAAAAACTCCAAAGTTTCGCGTATATTCCCGGCTTCGTTGTAGCAGGGAATCAAAATTGACACCGGCGGATAATGCTGCAAAACCGGCATGCCGCCGGTTGCCGCACCATCGCGGCGTTCCCACAAAAAATAATAAAACACCGCGCCTATCATCCACACATACGACATCATCAGTGGATAATAAAACACAAAGCCAGAGAGGCTGTGGGCAACATCCAGCCAAGGCAAATCCTTCAGCCATTGCCAGATTGCGGCCCACACTTCGGCAAAAAAATCTACATGGGAAGCCATGGTCAATGCCGCTCAGGGAAAGCTAGGCAGGGCAAACGCATGTTCCATGTCTTCCAGCCGGGGATGGTCGTCATAGACATTGTCCGGGTAATAGCCCAAGTGTATGCCGCCTAGCTGTTGGACTAGGCGCAATTGCCGCAAAAACACGTCCATCGGGATTTTGGTCTGCGTGTTCCAATCCACCGTCTGCAACTCGAACACGGTTTTCGCCAAGCCCTGTGGCTGCGCGGCGACCTTTTTCACCAGTTCCTCCAGCCAACGGTCTGGATTTTCGGCCTTCTCCATCAACGGCATGGCTTCAACCGCGACATAATCATAATGCTGCAAGCCTGTGGGCAGCGATTGCGCATACCATTCTTCGCTGTCCGGCTGCAAGAGGGGCAGCGCGTAGTAATTGCGGGCGGTTTTGATGTCGGGCCGGTATTCCCGCACCTGCGCCGTTAAATAATCTGTCCAGTCAATTAACGCCTGGGTTTTGTGCTTGGCCCAGCGCATGCGCATATCCGCCGGGACACGCAATTGCCGTTCCGCCGTCGGCAAATGCCATCGTTCGGCGACAACCTTTAACGCCTGTGCGCCGACATCCTCATAATCAGACAAAATGGCGTCGTCATGGAACAATAACCCGCTGAAATGGCAATGCTTCGCCAAATCTTGGTAAATCTCGCCGACGACCTGCCGGGCTTTGCGGTTGAATGGCGACAGCCTATGGTATATGTGGCTGGCTTTCTGCACTTTGCCGTCATGCCATTCCTGCACAAACCAGTTTTCTGGGGCTTTGATTTGCAAGGCCAATACCGGCATCCAAGCATAAACCTTAACCCCCGCCCGCGTGCGCAATTGCCAGGCGACGCGGTTGAATAAGTCCGCCCGCATCGGCAAATGGCGGTTGGGGAAATACAGCGCGTCGGCGTTGCCGTCGCCGTCCGGGTCGGCGAACGCCTGCAAATACACGGTGTTGACGCGCATGCTTTGGATGCGGTCGAGCAGCCGCCCCAGGTTGCGCTCGGTCTGCGCCGGGTCGGGGTCGTAGAGGTAATCCATGTCCACATGCACCACATGCAAGGGCCGGTCGCCCCGGCGCAGGCCGGTCAGCAGGCGGGCAAAATCGTCGATGCCGGGGTTGTCGGTGACGAGCAAACGGCCGGCGTAAGGCAGGTCGGCCAAGCGGTCGCCGCCATCGCGCAGGCCAAACGTGACCGTCATGCCGACCGCCGCCGCCGCGTCGAGCAAAGGCCGGTTGGCCTCGCCATACGGCCACACCATGACCCTAGGTGGTTTGCCGGTGTGCCGGGCGAGCGTGGCGGCGGCGGCGCGCATTTCCAAGCCGATGCGGCGGGCGTAGGCGGTGTCGCTTTCGTAGCGGCCGGTGCGCGGGTCGTAGGCGCGGGTGGTGCCGGCCGGCTGCGGGTTGCCTTGCGGATTGCCGAGGATGCCTTGGTGCAAGCCGTCGCTGTGCGAGGCGATTTCCACCAACCCGGAACGCGACAAGGCTGCGACTTGCGCCCAGGTCAGCAGCGCTTCACGCGGCGGCGCTTCCGCCGGGCGCGGGCCGTCGTCCAGCCACGCGCCGACGATGGCCAGCAAGGCGGGATAATGGTATTGCCGGAGCAGCGGCAGGACTTTGCTGTGGAAGCTGGCGTAGCCGTCGTCGAACGTCAGCAAAACGGCTTTGTTGGGCAAGGGCTTGCGGCCGGCGCGGGCGGCAAGCAGTTCATCGACGCCAACGACCCGGTAGCCCTGTTGCCGCAGCCATGCAAACTGGAGCTTGAGGTTTTCCACGCTGACCGCCGTCTGCCCGGCGCTGGCGTCGCGGGCCACGGCGTCTTTGACATCGTGGTAGGACAGCGCGATGAAGCCGTCTTGCGCCTGCGCCAACGCGGCGACGGCCAGCCACAACAGCGCGACACCCCAGGCCAGCCGCGCCTTGATGCGGGCAGGCGTGGGCCATGGATAAGAGGGGGATTCGATCATGGCGCGCATTTTACCCGATTGGGCCGGAAACAGGGCTTTTCGCGTCCGCCGGGGCGGGGTGGTCGTCAAACCTCCGCCAGCCAGCGTTCGGCGGCGTCGATGTCGCAGAACACGCGCACACTCAAGCCCCGGTTGACCGCGACATTCTCCCAAAAACGCGCGTCCTCGATGTATTTGGCGTTGCAGACTATCGCCGCCTTGGCGGCGCGGGGAACCTGTTCGGCGAGGAATTTGGCGGCCTCGTAAATATCGAAAGTGCCTAGGCGATAATCCAGTTTGCGTTCGTCGCACAGCACATG